>USDI01000059.1 GCA_900553305.1 uncultured Lachnospiraceae bacterium | reverse complement strand
TAGGTACAACAAAGAGAGAACGAAGTTACTGGAACGAGGTACGAGTGAACAGTAACAGAAGGAAAGGAGTGCAACGCAGATGAGAAACATGATGACTGGTCAGAACTGTATGAACTGTATGTGTCGAATGTCTTTCTCCCGGGCGGTAACCTGGCACCGATGTAGACTCATTTGTTGTGCATCTTAAAGGTTATGATTATCCTATATGATCATGTGTCAGACGCCCGGGAGTAAATAAAACTACCGGGCATTTGTTTCATGTAGAGCACTTAATGAAAGCAAGCTAAAAGCGCAGCTTGAGTTTAGAGCGAACGGTACCTGGACACTTAATGAGAACAAGCAGAGCGAAGTTCGAATTTAGTGAAGCAGGTATATGTAAATTAGAAGAAAAATGAGGAGACAAATATGAGAAAGAAATTATGGAGTGTAATACTTACAGCAGCAATCGCGGTGGGAACCCTTGCCGGATGTGGACAGACAGGAACCATCGCAGCAGATACAGCACAGGAAGCGGATACAACAGCAGAAGCTGCATCAGATAATGAAACAGATACCGCTGCAGAAACGGAAACCGCCGATGCAGATACACAGGATGCGGCAGAGGAGACAACTGAGGCAAAAGACTACGGAACACTTTATGTATCGTTCCCGACCGGAAACATCCGGATTGCCATTGATATCCTTGCACAGCAGCTTGGTTATTTTAAAGAAGAGGGCGTAACCGTTGAAGAAGTAAACCTTGGAGGAATGGATGCACTTACCGCAATTAATTCCGCAGACGGAAATCTGGATCTTTTGACGACAGGCTTTGTGGCAGATCTTCAGGCAATTGGATCCGGATATGATCTTACCGTAATCGGTGGAACGGCTGTAGAAGGCGGTGCAATCATTACGAAAAAGGGAAATGCAGATCAGTACAAGGATGCAGGAACGATATTAAACTTTGATGCTGTAAAGAGTGCAAAGCTTGGCTTACAGAGAAACGAAGCAGCCTGGGTGATCACCAGACAATATCTTCTGGATAACGGTGTGACAGAAGATGAGATCACCGCAATTGAAGATGAATCAACCGGAAACATCGCATACTATGCGGACCAGACAGCCGTTGCACAGGCGGTTCAGAAGGATGAAGTAAATCTCGCCTTTTTACCTCTTGAATATGCACTCCTTTATGCAGATGCTTATGATCTTGAGGTTGTAGCGAAAGCCGGAGATCTTCAGGAAAATTATGTATGCTGCCGTGAAGTAACTTCAAAGGCAAGACTTGCTGAGAAGAAAGATGCCTTTGTTGCTTACGAAAAAGCAAGAATCCGTGCTTTTGAATATTATAAGCAGGGTGAAACAGATGATAGTGTGAGACAGGATGTGGTGAATATCGTAGCTTCCTGGTCAGGAAAAGAAACCGATTATGTAGATACTTATCTTTACGGTGGCGTTACCAAATATGCAACAGATCCGAATACAGCAGGAATTGTGAAGTACGTTGAGGCAGCAAACAACTCCGGACTCTTACAGAGCGCAGGTATTGATTTTGCAACTTATGATATTAAGCAGAATGTAGATGCTTCTGCATATGGACAGGCGGTTACGGAGCTTGCGGAGGCAAATCCGGACAATGCATTCTATGCATCACTTTTAGAGCAGTACAATACAGATAATCAGTAGTCAGGGGATCAGTGGTATGGGAAAGATATATGACAATGTGATACAGCTTATCGGCAATACACCAATTCTTCATCTTCATAAAATTGAAGATGAAGAGGGACTGGAAGCCAATATCTATGCGAAGGTAGAAGGATTTAATCCGGGCGGAAGCGTAAAAGACCGGGCAGCACTCAATATGATTGAGGCGGCCGAAAAAGAAGGAAAGCTAAAGCCGGGTGGAAAGATTGTTGAAGGAACAAGCGGAAATACGGGAATTGGAATCGCGCTTGTGTCCGCTGTCAAAAACTACCATGCCACAATCTGCATGCAGGAAGGAACGAGTGCAGAAAAGATCAAGATCCTGAAAGCCTATGGAGCAGAGGTGGAGCTTACACCAAAGAACGAAGGATTTGGCCGGGCCGGAGGAAGAGCAAAGGAAATTGAAGAAGAGGAAGGTGCCTTTCGGCCCGCACAGGGCGAAAACCCCCATCATCCCGAAGCCCATATTTTACATACCGGACCGGAAATCTGGAAGGATCTGGACGGCAGGGTGGATCTGTTCGTAGCAACGGTTGGAACCAGTGGTACAAGCGGTGGAATCGGAAGATTCTTAAAAAGCCGGAATCCGGAAATTGAAATCTACGGAGTGGAACCCAAGGGATGTCCTGTTTTAAACGGAGGGCAGCCGGGGCCGCATAAGATTCAGGGAATCGGTGGTGGAGTGATCTGTCCGATTACTGATCTTAATCTTTACAAAGAGATCCTGCTTTGCTCTGATGAGGATGCATACCGATACACAAGGCTTTGTCCGAAAAAGGAAGGCCTGCTGATTGGAATTTCTTCGGGCGCAGCGCTCTGGGCGGCAGTAGAGCTTGCCAAACGACCGGAAAACAAGGGAAAGAATATCGTGGTGCTTTTCCCGGATAACGGAAACAAATATCTTTCAAGTGACTTATATGATGAGGAGGCATAATCATGGCAAATGCATGTGGATTATTCAGAACAGAAGAACAGGCGGTATACACCGATGAACTTGCAGAACAGTTTGCAAAGGAGGCAGGCGTAGCGCCAAGACCCAAGGAAACAAAATCAGAGATCGATGACCGTGGCGCTTTTATCCGCCAACCGAATGCCTTTATCCAGCCGTTTGGAGAAGGAGAGAATGACCTTAAGGCAGAAGCCAATCGTTATGCGATCTACTGGGCACATGGATGCCACTGGTCAAACCGTCCTGTGATTGTACGTGATATTCTGGGGCTTACCGATGTCATCGGTGATGTCGCAACCTCCCATTCCGGTCAGTCCAATATTTATGGACATGGATTTGCAGACCAGAAGGATTTCAAGGATCCGATCTGCGGAGCACATTTCTTAAGTGAGTTTTATAAAAATGCCAATCCGGAATTTACAGGAAGAGCAACCACCCCTACTTTTGTGGATGTGAAAGAAAAGAAGGCCGTAAATAACGACTATCACAGACTGACCAATTATATCGAGGTACAGTTCCGGGAATTCCAGCCGGTCGATGCGCCGGACCTTTATCCGGTGAAGTACCGCAAGGAGATTGATGAATTTAATGACTGGCTTTTCCCGACCGTAAATAACGGACACTACCGGATGGCTTTCTGCCAGTCATGGGAAGCTTATGATGAGGCTTATCAGGATTTCTTTGATTCCGTGGAAAAGTTGGATCAGAGACTTGCAGAGAACCGTTTCCTGTTTGGCGATTATATTACCGATTCGGATATCCGGCTTTATGTGACGCTTGTCCGTTGGGAGACAAGCTATTATCATAACATCGGACCGATGAAAAAGAGAATCACGGAATATAAGAACCTTTGGGGATATGTGGAGGATCTGTTCAATCTTCCGGTATTTAAGAAGTATACCTTCTTTGAATTTCCGAAGAATGATGCAAAGGGAATTTTCGCAAGCTATCCGAAGCGTATTGCTTCCCAGGTTCCTTATGAGAAGCTGTGGGCAGCAGACGGATCAAGAAAAGCATTATCGAAGGATCCCGAGAATGTATTTAAGAAACATCCCGAAGGTGAGAGTGTAGAGGATTATCAGTCCGTGATTTCCACAACAAAATGGAATTCCAGGGACTGGGCAGACCGGAATCCGATGGAGCGTACGCTTTCTACAGATGCTTCCATCAATCCTATTGCATCAAAGCTCAGAGATTAGTAAAAACGGATAAAAAAGAGGAACAGGCTATGAAGGTATTTGAAAAGGCTTCCGATTTAATCGGAAATACACCGCTTGTGCGGCTGAATGGATATCAGAAAGAAAAGAAGCTGGACGCAGAGCTTTTAGCAAAGCTTGAATATTTTAATCCGGCAGGCAGTGTGAAGGACAGAGTAGCGCTTTACATGTTGTTGGATGCACAGGAAAAAGGACTTCTGAAAAGAGATTCCGTCATCATTGAACCGACAAGTGGTAATACCGGAATCGGACTTGCCGCAGTAGCCGCAGAAAAGGGAATCCGGACAATCATTGTTATGCCGGATACCATGAGCATAGAGCGGAGAAACATTCTGAAGGCTTACGGAGCAGAGCTTGTTCTGACCGATGGAAAGCTTGGAATGAAGGGAGCTATCGCAAAGGCGAACGAGCTTGCAGAGGAAATTCCACATAGCTTTATTCCTGGACAGTTCACCAATGATGCCAATCCTCTTGCACACTATAAAACAACCGGACCGGAAATCTGGAAGGACACCGATGGGGATGTGGATATCCTGGTTGCCGGTGTCGGAACCGGTGGAACACTATCCGGCGCAGGACGCTATCTGAAGGAACGGAACCCCGATATTCAGGTGGTTGCCGTCGAGCCGAAGGATTCGCCGGTGTTGTCCGAAGGAAGGGCCGGATCGCATAAGTTACAGGGAATCGGAGCCGGATTTGTGCCGCGGACACTGGATATTGACATTTATGATGAAGTCATTCCGGTTACCACACAGCAGGCCTATGATGCCGCTCGTCTTCTTGCGAAAGAAGATGCGATTCTTGCAGGAATTTCATCGGGTGCAGCGCTCTATGCAGCAGAAGTTTTGGCAAAGAGTCCGGAAAACAGAGGAAAGCGGATTGTGATTATCATACCGGACAGTGGAGAGAAATACTTATCGGAACCGGTGTACGATTTGCAGTAACTATTCAGAGCCATGCAAATTATGATAATATGGGCGTCGAATGCTTGCATTCGTAAGGACATTTAGCATAATTTATATGGCGAAGTAACCACATGAGTAAAACTCAAGTTGCGTTAGCAACGGTTTTACGAATGGGGGTCTGAATAGTTATGATCTGTAAAATGAAGACAAAATGAGCAGGATAAAGGAGTTCAGGAAATGAGCATACAGGAAGAAACCGTACATACTCAGAATAAAATAGAGGTGAAAGATGTCTGCTTTGATTATGTAGATAAGAAGAGCTCCTTTGCTGCCCTTGATCATATTAATCTTTCGATCGAAGAGGGTGAATTTATCTGCATCTTAGGTTCCTCAGGATGTGGAAAGTCTACTCTTTTAGGACTCCTGAACGGTTTAAATAAGGCAAAGTCCGGCAAGATTCTATTGGATGGAAAGCCGATTGCGGGCCCAGGCCCGGATCGTGCGGTTGTTTTCCAGCAGTATTCGCTTTTTCCGTGGTTGACCGCAAAGGGAAATATCCTGTTTGGCATTAAGCAGAGTGGAAAGAAGTATTCGAAGAAGGAACGGGAAGAGAAAGCCGAAGAATATCTTCGCAGTGTAGGACTTGCAGCGGCCAGGGATAAATATCCGAGCCAGTTAAGCGGTGGAATGAAGCAGAGAGTTGCAGTTGCGCGTGCACTGGCACTTGAATCCGATGTGCTGCTTTTGGATGAGCCCTTTGGAGCGATTGATCCGAAGCTTCGTTTAGAGCTACAGGAACTGGTCTCTTCCCTTTGCACGACACATAAGAAAACCGTGGTTTTCGTCACACATGATATTGATGAGGCCATTCTGCTTGCAGACCGGATCGTGGTAATGGAACCCGGGAAAATCCGGAGCATTCTTCAGGTAGAGCTTCCTCATCCGAGAAAACGCGATGACCTGATTGGAACACAGGGCTACGAAAAGCTTCACCGGAAGCTCATTGCCAGCTTTTACGAACAGGTACAGGACAATATTGATGCGGGGGTAGCATTATGAAAAAATTATTACTGCCAAAGAGCTATTATCTGGAATTTGCAGTTGCAACGCTGCTTTATATTGTGAATGTACTGCTCACCCTGTTTTTCCCTTATTTCACCGCACATAAAGCGTATTATGACAGTGCAGCATACATTACCGTGTTAACTACGGCTTATGTTATCTATGTGATCCGTATTCATCTGACCGCGAAGAAGAGTGCATCGGATATTGCGGTTGTGTTATTTGCCTTTTTTATCCTTTGGGAGCTTTCCTATAAGCTGGGATTCATACATAATGATCTGCTGATTCCCTCACCGGAAGGTCTGTTCCATGTATTCGTGGAAAAACCTGCAGAGATCGGCGCAGACGTACTTGGTTCCCTGCAGCTTCTGTTCTGGGGATTTCTTCTGGCCGTCGTGTCCGGCACGATTTTAGGACTTCTTGCAGGCTGGATTCCGAGAGTAAGAGAGGTGCTGCTTCCCTTATCCAATGTGATCACACTGATTCCGCCGTTGATGTTTTCAGCATACCTGATTATGATTTTTTCCACCTTCCGTCAGGCTGCGATTGCTGTAATCTTCTTTGCGGTGTTCTGGCCGACCTTTCAGGGAATGGTGGCAAGGGTCGCACAGATTGACAAGGCCGTCATTGAAGCAGCAAGAACCATGGGAGTTGGAACGGCAGGAATGCTGGTTAAGGTGATTTTCCCGTATTGCCTTCCGGGAATTATCAAGAGTATTTCGAAGAGCCTGAGAGGTGCTTTCATGTGCTTATCCGGTGCAGAAATGCTGGGAATTAACCTTGGTATCGGATATTTTATTGAAAAATACAAGAGTTTCGCGGATTACCGGTGCGTACTGGCCGGCATTGTGACGGTTGGTGTTATTACGACCATCATTGATCTGGCGGTCAATAAAGTGGAAGCAACCGTGATCCGGTGGGAGAACTAGTGTGAAACAGCAGATTTACCATACGGAGGGATGGAGAATCAGATGAAAACGATCAGAGTAAAGGAAGAATGGCAGAGGGCAGGCGTTTATTATGTCCGGACAGAGGCCATGGTGTTAGGTTTTAATTTAAGCCTGGAAGGAGAATTTGCCGACGATACGCCGGATGGAAAATATATTCTGGTAACGGATGATCATGGGAAGCCGTTGAGCACGAACCGGATTCATCTGCTTCCGGAACGAAATCTTGCGAAGATCGAGCGTGTAGCGACAATTTCCACGGCAAGAGGACTTGGTGCCGGGGCAGCAGGAATCCTCGCAGCCGAAGACTGGATCCGGGAGCTTGGGTATTCCCATATCGTGATTACCAGCCGGGAAGAGGCAGAAGGATTCTATCATAAGCTCGGTTATATCACCAGAGAAGACATGAATCCTGATACGTTGGAATTAAAAAAGCCGTCAGATCCGGTAAGAGAAGTATGGGATCCGCGATTTGTCTGTGTTTACATGGAAAAGCAGTTGTAGGGCCTTACAGAAACCGCTTCAATACCTGCAGGACACCATTTTCCCAGTAGGGCGGGCAAATTTCCTTGGCAGCATTACGGACCTCCTCGCGGCTATTGGAAACAGCAAAGCTAAGTCCTGCGTTTTCAAGCATCTCCATATCATTGAGATTATCCCCGAACGTACAGGTTTCCTCCGGGAGAACACCCAGATAGTTCTGCAAATAAGACAGAGCAGTCCATTTGCTGACACCCAGGGGATTGCAGTCTATCCATTCCCTTCCGGAGGAAGCAAGAAGCGCCTGATCCTTCCATGCCGGCGTGAAAACAGGAGCACACTTTTCCTCACAGGCAGAAGGGTGATAAACGGTAAATTTGATCACATCTGCCGGAGAGCAGGCGATCAGATCCTTAACCGCACAGATATCATAACCATAGGAATTTCTCAGCCAGCGGAACATCTGGCTGTTTTCATTTTCGGCATAACCCATATCCGGTGTGGAGATATAGCTGTCACAGTCCGGCAGATGTTCATGAACCATCTGGCACATTCCTTTCCAGACCTCCTCCGGCATCGTAGAAACCTGCAGGATTTTGTTCGGAGTTCTGACAACAGTTCCCCCATCTGTAATATAGAGCAGTTCATCCCGGATCGGGGAAAACAGCTTCTTTTCACTGACAAACTGACGCCCGGAGCAGACAACGACATGGATGCCTTTCCGGATTAATTTATCAATGACAGTCATATATTCTGCATCAATCTGCAAGGTACCATCCTTCACAAGAGTACCATCAATATCAGTGGCAATTAATTTAATCATAATATTTTCCTCAACAGTTTTTAACTATTGAGATTATAGTTAAGATTTTTAAAAATGGCAACTACATCATAACGTAAATTTATGAAAAAAACATTGTCCTCAAAAAGACTTCCTGTATTGTAATTCGTATTGCGATTGTTTTATTATTAGATTAATGTAATATTTGTAATCATTCTGAATAATTATGGGTATTTATTTGAAAAAAGGTAACTATTCAGTACAGGTCGAAGCATTTACTGCTGAGACCGTAAGAAAATGATTCAGTAATGCAAAATCCCATCGGCGAAGCCGATTTGGAATGGATTTTGCATCGTAACTGTGAAGGTACTGAACAGTTACGAAAAAAGGCAGTTGTCCGAAATGAGGTAGCAATTATGGAAGTAAGAGAAGCTTTACAGAAAAGAAGAAGTATCCGCAAATATACCGAAGATGCGGTTTCGAAAGAACAGCTTGATGAGCTTTTGCATGCAGCAATGTCCGGGCCGAGTGCCTGCAACAGAACACCATGGGATTTTTATGCGGTGACGGATCCGGAAGTGCTGAAGAAGCTTCGTGAAGCTGCGAAGTTTTCAAAGATTACAGCCCCCGCTGCCATTGTGGTATGTGGAAATTTGTCAAAGGCACTTCCGATGCAGTACGCTTCCTACTGGATTCAGGACTGCAGTGCCGCAACAGAAAATATTCTGCTTGCAGCGACAGAACTGGGACTTGGTTCGCTGTGGTGCGGCGTTCATCCACAGAAGCATGCTGAGAAGAGAATAGCGGATATTCTGGGACTTACGAATAAACAGATTCCGTTAAATATTGTTTATATCGGTCATCCTGCGGAGGAACCGGAGCCTCGTGACCAGTATAAAGAGAAGAATGTTCATTGGATATAAAGAAAGGGGTTACGCAATTGAGCACAAAGGAAAATATTCTTGCACTGTTTGAAGCAAATAAAGGCATTTATTTTTCGGGGGAAGAGATTGCAGCACAGTTGTCGGTGTCCCGTGCGGCAGTATGGAAAGCGGTCAATGCACTGCGCAGTGATGGATACGTGATTGATGCTGTGCCGAACAAAGGATACCGGCTTTCAATGAATACGGATATTCTTTCAGTACAGGGAATTGAGAAATATCTGGATCCGCAGAACCGGCAGCTTACCATTCAGGTTCTTCCGGAAGTCAGTTCCACGAATACCATGCTCCGGGAGAAGGCAAATGAAGAAACACCGGAAGGTTATGTGATTATTGCAAACGGGCAGACCGAAGGAAGAGGAAGACGTGGACGAAGCTTTTATTCTCCCGTGGATACCGGGATTTATTTAAGTATTTTGCTCCGTCCGAAGGAAATTGCAACGAATGAACTGACAAATCTTACTTCCATGGCAGCTGTGGCAGCATGTGAAACGATAGAAGAGGTTTCCGGTCAGACACCCGGAATCAAATGGGTGAATGACATTTATATTGACGGCAGGAAGGTCAGTGGGATTCTGACTGAGGCCTCCATCAGCATGGAAAGTGGAAGTGTGGAATATGTGGTGGTTGGTATCGGATTTAATGTGTACTTTCCGGAGGATGGATTTTCCAGGGAGATTGAAAACATTGCCGGAGCCATCTTTGACCAGAAGAAGAATGATGGAAAGAATCTCCTTGCAGCAGGCTTTTTAAATCATTTTATGAACTATTATGCGGAATTTGACAAAAAGGATTATGTGAAAAAATATCAGGAAAGAAGCCTTGTTGTGGGGAAAGAAATCACCGTGTTTGCCCCGTCCGGAAACCGGAAAGCACTTGCTTTGGAGGTGGATGATACCTGTGCGCTCATTGTGCAGTATGAGGATGGGAGCACGGAGCGGCTGAATTCCGGAGAAATCAGCATCAGAGAGTTACAATAAATTATGAAAATTAATTGACTTTTAGAAACATCCGTTACATGGAAGTGTGGCGGATGTTTTTCTGTACTTCGACATAAGAAATATGGTATGATGTGATAGATGCCAGAGAAAAACAAGCGGCTGCGAAGCAGACATTTGTTTTTCAGGCATCTATCAGCGAACAAATATCCTGCGAAGCAGGATGAGAAGTGCGTGAGCAAGGCTGAACTGTTACATATAACGGAAGGGGAATATAGGAATATGGAGAGAGAACGATTAGGCAGCAGATTAGGATTTATCCTGCTGAGTGCCGGATGCGCGATAGGATGTGGAAATGTGTGGAAATTCCCATGGATGGTTGGAACAAACGGAGGAGGAGCATTTGTATTACTGTATATCCTCTGTCTGATTATCCTTGGAATGCCGGCAATGACGATGGAGTTTGCATTGGGCCGGGCGTCCCAGGCCAGTCCTGTGAGAATGTATCACAAGCTCGAAAAAAAGGGACAGAAGTGGCATCTGCATGGCTATGTGGCTTTGCTTGGTAATGTATTTCTGATGGCATTTTATACGGTAGTGACCGGCTGGCTGATTTATTATTTTGTAAAGTTTGTGACAGGAGATGTCGCAGACCTGGGATTTGCGAAGATGATTTCCAATCCGCAGGTCAATGTGGGATTTCTTGCTGTTGCAGTTATTCTGGGATTTGCGATTCTGACCTTTGATTTACAGGGTGGTCTGGAACGTGTAACGAAATACATGATGTGTCTTCTGATTATTCTTATGATAGTCCTTGCAATCAAGAGCAGTACCTATGAAGGTGCATTACAGGGATATAAATTTTATCTGGTTCCCAACTTTTCGGATATTACGCCGAATATTGTGGTGGCAGCGATGAATCAGGCGTTCTTTACGTTGTCCGTTGGCATGGGCGGTATGGCTATTTTCGGAAGTTATCTGGGAGATGACCGAAGCCTTTTGGGAGAAAGCGTGCATGTGATTGCACTGGATACTTTTGTGGCGATTGTGGCAGGGCTTTTTTTTTTTAGATAAATCACAGGAAACTTCTTTTTTTCCTCCATCT
>USDI01000058.1 GCA_900553305.1 uncultured Lachnospiraceae bacterium | reverse complement strand
ACAATGAAGTTCATCATTGTCTCTGGCTTGTCCTTTGATAAATATAAAAACACACGATTATACTCTGGAAAGATATTCTCCGGTTCTGGTATCAATCTTAATTACATCGTTCATATCAACAAAGAGAGGTACGTTAACAACTGCTCCTGTTTCAACAGTAGCGGGCTTGGTTGCACCTGTAGCGGTATCGCCCTTGAATCCGGGCTCTGTATCTGTAATCTGAAGTTCTACAAACAGAGGGGGCTCAATTGCAAATACGCTGCCGTTATGGGAACAAACCTTAACCATTTCGTTCTCTTTCACGAACTTTAATGCATCACCTACGGTCTCAGCATTTAATGCAATCTGATCATATGTTTCAACATCCATAAAGTTATACAGATCTCCATCGGAGTATAAATACTGCATATCTTTTCTATCAATACGTGCCTGCGGACACTTTTCAGTAGGTCTGAAAGTCTTCTCCACTACGCCGCCACTCTTGATGTTTTTCAGCTTGGTTCTGACAAAAGCTGCTCCTTTACCAGGTTTAACATGCTGAAACTCGATAATCTGGTAAACGTTATTATCCAGCTCAATCGTAATACCATTTCTGAAATCACCTGCAGAAATCATAAAAATATTCCTCCTAATAAATTCACGTTATAATTCTTTTACAGTTTAATATAAAAAAGAAGATTTTTCAACCCTTTCTTATCAGATTCGCAACTTTTTCCATTGCTTCGAGATATCCTGCAAGCCCGTGTCCGTAAATCTGCTCATTGCAGACCGGCGCTGTTACGGAAATTTTGCGAAATTCCTCGCGCTGTGTAATATCCGAAATGTGGATCTCGATCTTCGGCATGGTAACACTGGCAAGTGCATCCCGGATTGCATAGCTGTAATGGGTAAACGCGCCCGGATTGATCACAATGCCCTCTGTCCCGTCAAAGTAAGCATCCTGGATCCGGTCAATGATTGCTCCCTCATGGTTGCTCTGGAATACCTCAGCCGTAACATCAAGCTCTTTCGCTTTATCGGAAATCATCTGCAAAAGATCGTCATAATTCTGCGTTCCGTAAACTCCTTTTTCCCGGATTCCAAGGAAATTTAAGTTAGGTCCGTTGATCACTAAAATTTTCATTTTCTTCCTCCTGTCCATCCTGTATCTGCGCCATCTTACGGATAATTTCATCCGCAATGAGCCATTTATTCTTACCCTCGACGGTGATGATCTCATCCGCGCATTTTTCATACCATGCATCACGCTGCTGCAGAAGCTCTGTGATCCTTGCATAAGGATCCTCCGTCTGCAAAAGCGGTCTTGTCGTATCCCCTTTTAACCGCCGGTAAACCTCCCCTGGCGTAATTTTCAGATAAAACACATATCCTAATTCCGCTAACAGCTCCCGGTTCCGTTCGCCCCGAAGAAGAGCACGCTGCCGCACCGGTTCCTCTCCATAAAGATTTCCTCCGATCGGAAGTCCTCCTCCCAGTGCAATGACCATGGACTCCTGATTCTGAATCAGTTCACGTAAGGCTTCCGTTTCCATATCCCGGAACGCCTCTTCGCCCTGTGTGGCAAAAATATCGGATATGCTCCTGCCCTGCTTCTGTTCGATATAATGGTCGGTATCCAGAAGCTCCTGTCCACGCTTTTCTGCCAGGATTCTTCCGATGGTGCTCTTTCCGCATCCCATAAATCCGGTGAGAATCACTTTATTCTTCGCCATAGCATGCCTCCTTAAGCTTCTCATAGACAATGGCAGCCTGGTCCTCTGTAATCTCCACCTGATTCCATAATTCAAACGCAATAATGCCCTGATAAAGAAGCATTTTAAGTCCGTTATAAGCCTCTCCGCCATGCTCCCTCACAAGCTGCATGAAACGGGTATCGGCCGGTCGGTATACGAGATCGTAACCCTTCAAAATTTTTTCATAAAAGGCAGGATCTTCGATAACTGCCTCATGATCGTGAGGTGCCAGGCCTACGCTTGTGGACTGGATCACCAGATAATCCTTCCCCGGCAGCGTCTGATAGCCCGAAAGCTCCATCGCCGTCATCTGCGTGTATCCAGTCTTGTCAGCAATCTCCTGTACAATCGCCTGTGCCTTGGAAACCGTGCGGTTTAACAGATACACATGCGAAGCGCCTTTCGAAGCACATAAAAAGGCAACTGCACGTGCCGCACCTCCGGCCCCTAAAATCAGAACCTCACGATTGGCAATCTCCATGCCGTCACTGCACATTGCACGGTATAACCCCGGCATGTCCGTATTATAGCCCTTAAATCCATCCTCCGTGCGCACCAGCGTATTCACTGCACCAATTTTCTCTGCCAGTTCGTCAATTTCTGAAAGAAGCGGTATCACATCACTCTTATAAGGAACGGTTACATTCATTCCGTGAATATGTAAGGCAAAAGCCCCCGGCACCGCCTCAGAAAGCTTCCCCTGATCCACCAGAAACGAACCATAGACCAGTGAAATCCCGGTCAGTTCTGCAAGGGTATTGTGAATCAGCGGTGATAACGTATGTGCGACCGGATTTCCAATGAGTCCGCACAGCTTCGTATGTCCATCAATCTGCATCCTTGTCCTCCTTATATAAAAAGGTTCTCCCCTGCTTCCTGCAGGTTCTCTTATAGGAAGCAAGTACAATCTTTTCCAGATATCGCTTTAATACAATCTGAATCTCTTCATGCTTCGCAATCGGCTGTACCAGAATCGAATAAATTCCGCACCGTCTGGCTCCCCAGACATCCGTAAACAACTGATCGCCGACAAACAGCGTATTCCCCGCATCGCATCCCATCTTCTGCATGGCCTGCTCATATCCGGCCTTCCCGGGTTTTCCTGCCTTAAACAGGTATTGCACCTTAACCGCATCGTTAAACATCTTCACCCGCGGCTCCTTGTTATTCGAAAGCAGCATGATGTGGAACCCAAGCTCCTTCAGATGCTGGAAAAGTGCGATGCTTCTCTCATCCGCAGGAGCGCCATGCTCCACCAGCGTATTATCAATGTCAAAGATAATTCCGCGGTAGCCCTGCTCATAAAGCCGGTCAAAATTGATCTGGTAAGTGGATACGATGTATTTATCCGGATAAAAACATTGAAGCATGTGATTTCTCCCTTGACTTGCATTCGCTAAGTATCTCTACTCTACCTGCTGCACTAAATTCGACCTGCGCTTTCGCTTGCTCTCATTAAGTGCACAGGTATGGTTCGCACTAACCTCATGCTGCGTCTTTCAACTTGCATTCGCTAAGTGCTCTACTCAAAAAAACACCCCTTACATAGAGCAAGGGGTATGATTCTTTACGGATTCAAAAGTGCTTCCTTCCCTTAAAACTTGGGAATCACAACACCATCTTCTGACTGGAATGCAAAATTCTGTGAGCTTCCGACAAAATACTGGTATTCCTGTAACACTTCATCTTTACGCATATCGGAGACAGCTTTCATAACATCGAGATTCTCCAGTCCACTTTCGCTTCCCAGATAGTCGAAGCTGTCTGTTTTATTAAAAGTAAGAGAAATGTTCTCAAGATCGGCTGCTTTCGCTCTGCGATCCTGCGTTGCGAAGTCTGCCATACGGGAATAATCCGGGGTACTCTGCTGCAGGGCTGCCTGCTGCTGTTCCTGATCCTGGCGTCTTACTTCCTCTTCGCTGACCTGCTTAATCTCCGGTCTTTGATAATTCGAATAAGTTGAAAGACTTCCCATTCCCTGATAGATCTGTATGCCCATTACTCTCACCACCTTCCGAAACACTGTTATCTTAATATTTTACTACGATAACCTCTGTTTTGCAACAATTCCACTTAAATATGGGAGACAAAAATTCGCATTTACTTAAGTTCAAGTATTATATCGGACATTTTATGCAAAACCACAAGGGAGAGTTTAAAATTTTCATGAACCCTGGTGAACACCCTCTATTCAATTCCGGCGGATTCAAGTAATTTCTTCGTATACGGATCCTTCGGTGCAAAATAAATTTCATCGGGCGTTCCCATTTCCACGAACTGTCCCTTCTGCATAATCATCACATGATTACACATCTGATAAACGACCCGGAGATCATGGGAAATAAACAAAATGGATAAACCCATCTCTTCTTTCAACTGTTTCAGAAGTTCCAGAACCTGGGCCTGAATGGTTACATCAAGGGCCGATACCGGTTCATCCGCAATCAGGAGCTTCGGTTCCTGCATCAGAGCTGTTCCGATACAGATTCTCTGCCGTTGTCCACCGGACAATTGATTCGGATAACGGTCGATCAGCTTTTCATCAAGGCCTACCCGGCGCAGCATGGCAATTACCCGTTCCTTACGTTCTTCCGGCTTTAAGAGTTCGCCTCCCTGCGGTCCACGCAGGCGCAAAGGCTCTTCCATAATCCAGCCAATCGTCTTAGACGGATTTAACGATCCGTAAGGATCCTGAAAAACCATCTGAGGGAATTTCGATGCATGGACGATTTCTCCGGTGTACGGAATGAGCCCCAGGATCGCCTTGGCAAGCGTTGACTTTCCACAGCCGCTCTCTCCAACCAGTCCTAAGATTTCACCTTCCTTCATCTCAAAGGAAACATCCTTAAGGACATGCCGGTACGTCGTTTTACTGAATATATTCTTTTTCTGATTTTTGTAGGACACATTCACGTCCCTGACCGTCAGAATATTATTTTCCATTTCTTTCCACCTTTGGTATCGCCGCAATCAGACGCTTTGTATATTCTTCCTTCGGTTTTGTAAAAACCTCCTGCGTCGGCCCGGTCTCCACGATATAGCCGCCCTTCATGACAAGTACCCGTTCACAAAGCTGCTTTACCAGACTCAAATCATGGGAGATAAACAGGATCGACGTCTGCTTCTCCCGGTTCATCCTCTTTAACAGCTCTACAATCTGTGCCTGAATCGTCACATCCAATGCCGTTGTCGGTTCATCTGCGATCAGAATCCGGGGATTGCAGATCATGGCTGCCGCAATCATCACTCTCTGCCGCATACCACCGGATAATTCGTGCGGATACTGCCGGTAAAGCCGTTCCGGATCCGGAAGTTCCACTTCCTTCATCATCTCAATTGCTTTCTGATAACGCTCTTCCTTATTAAGCTCCGTGTGGATCCGCAGCGATTCTTCAATCTGCCATCCAATTCGTTTCACCGGATTTAAAGAAGTCATCGGTTCCTGAAAAATCATGCTGATTTCATTTCCCTGAATTTTGCGGAGCTGGGAACGTTCACAGGTTAACAGATCCAGTCCGTCAAACAGAATCTGTCCCTTCTTATGCATATCCCTGCGGCTTAACAGTCCTGCAATCGCAAGTGCACTCATGGACTTGCCGGAGCCGGATTCTCCCACCAGACCGACAATCTCCCCAGGCTTAAGTTCCAGATCGAAGTCATACACTACCGTTTCCGGAATCAGATGGTCGTGGAATTCAATATTCAAATCTTTTACTTCCAATAATAAAGGCTCTGCCATTTCAACACCTGCCTGTTCCTTATTGCATTACTGAATAGTTACCTTATTTCTTCTTATCGTCCCTACTCCTTTTTCAATCCGTCGCTCAACAGACTGAATCCAAGCACCATCAGAATAATGGCACATCCCGGTCCCAGTGCATAGTTCGGCACACGGAACAGAAAGCTCTGTGCCTCGGAAAGCATGCGCCCAAGACTCGGCGCCGGTGGCTGCACACCAATTCCCAAAAAACTCATTCCGGCCTCTGCCAGAACGGCATTATTAAATCCAATCATAACGGAAGATAACAGCACGCTTACCGTATTCGGCAGAATGTGTACAAACATAATCCGCAGATGGGATGCCCCCTGCAGGCGCGCATTCTTCACATAGTCCATATTTTTGTATTTTAAAAATTCACTTCGTACAATTCTCGAAAAGCTTGGAATAAAGGCAATACCAAGTGCAAGCACCACCTGATAGGTTCCCTTTCCGAGAAGCGAAATAAACACTAATGCCAGCAGAATACTGGGAAATGCAAAAACAGCATCGATAATCCGCATCAGGATTTCATCGACGGTTCCTCCAAAATAACCGGTGAATGCTCCGATCAGGACACCAGACACCGCTCCGATCAGCACGGTTCCAAGTGCAACAAGAAATGTGGTTCCTGCACCCTTCATCACCCTGCTTAAAATATCTCTTCCAAAATTATCACATCCCAGGGGATGCGCCAGGGAAATCCTGGCAAACTTATTCGCAGCGTCCATGGTTTCCGGATCATACGGCGTCCAGAAAAATCCAATCAGAATCAGAAGAAGCATCACTGCGGTAATCACCCCGCCAAGAATTAAATTGTAATTTTTCTTTACATTCTTCATTCTTTCACCCTACTCTACTGTAATTCTGGGATCAATCAGTCCATAGATCAGATCGACAGCCATATTCACCACAAGTACCAGAACTGCAATGCAGACAATCACGGCCATGACAACCGGATAGTCTCTGTTCGAAATCGAGGTCAGCAGAATTCTTCCAAGTCCCGGAATGCTGAAAACCTGTTCAATAATAATACTTCCTGCAATCATATCGGCAAGTGCCATCCCTAAGAAGGTCACTACCGGAATCAATGCATTCTTCAATACATGCTTATATAAAACGTCATTCGTCCGGTTTCCACGGCTGTATGCGGTACGCACATAATCCAGCTTCGCTTCCTTAATTACAGAGCTTCGAAGGAGCTTCACGGCCATCGCGGCTTTCGGAAGCGCAATCGCTACTGCCGGGAAAAAGAGATAACCGACAAAGCCTGCAAAATCCTTTTCATAGGATACATAACCTCCCGGTGTAAATAACTTAAATATTCTTCCAAACAAAAGGGTAATGAGGATTCCCGAAAAGAACGGCGGAATTGCCATAATGATCTGATTAATAATGTAAATCACCCGGTCCACGACACCGCCCTCGTGCTTTGCCGTATAAATACCAAGTGGAATTGAAATTACCACCATCAGCACAAACGCCATCAGAGTCAGTGTAATCGTTACCGGAATCTTATTGGCAACCATTCCGGTAACCGGCATCCGGTAACTGTAAGAGGTTCCCATGTCTCCATGAAGAAGTCCTGCTGCCCATCTTCCATACTGGACAAGCACCGGATCGTTTAATCCAAGCTCTTCCCGCAGCGCAGCGACCTTCTGCGGTGTTGCTTCCGTACCGAGCATAGAGGAAGCCGGATCCCCGGAAATGACATGGAAGGACAGGAACACGAAAAACGTCACTGCGAACAGTGTCAATATCGTTGTCAGTATTTTGCGAACTACATATTTCATGGTCCTGCCTTCCTTTCCTCAAATCCTATCTCATTTTTCAAAAATAAATCTACATTTATTATTAATCTGCCAGACGGATCTTCGCAATATCCTGAATATAAAGCGGATAGAACTCATATCCGGTGTACTTCTTATTTAATGCCACGAACTCCGGTAAGTCCTGAATATAAACATTGGCTGCGGTTTCAGACAGAATCCGTTCACATTCCTTATAATAGGTGGTCTTTTCGTCATCATCGGTGCTGCTGATTGCTTTTTCAAAAGCAGCATCATAATCGGCATTGCTATAGTTGATAAAGTTCTTCGCATTATCGGAGGTAAATCTCTGTAACATGGCAGAACCGGTAATGTTGGACGCATCGACACCAACAAGAGTAGACTGGAACTGTCTGTTCTGGTATACATCACTTAACCAGCTATCCCATTCCACTAACTGGATCTGGGCATCGACACCGATTTTCTTGAACTCTTCCACAAGTACCTGTGCGGTATCAATGTGAGGCTGGTAGTTGGAAGGTACGGTAATCGTAAAGGAAAATCCGTCTTCATAGCCTGCCTCTTTTAACAGTTCTTTGGCTTTTTCAATATCGGTGTTATAGGTGTCATTCAATTCCGGCATAAAATACTTGCCGAATGCAGGGAACATACTGCTTCCTACCTCAGCACCCTTTCCATCGGAAACCATCATCATAATTTCCTGCGGATCAATCGCATAGCAGAGAGCCTGACGAACCTTTTCATTGTCAAACGGAGCTTCTGCATTGTTGAGGTATAACGCCTGTACGAGGTTCATGGTTCCCTCTAATACATTAAAGTTGTCGGATAACTCTGCTGCCTGAGTAGCGGTTACTCTTGCAAACATATCAATGGAACCGCCCTCCAAATCCATCACGATGGAATCGGCATTGGCACAGATCTTAAAAGTTACATCCTTAATATAAGCAGGTTCGCCCCAGTAATCGTCAAAGCGTTCCATCACAAAGTTCTCCTGCGGGGAACGGGATACGAACTTATAGGGACCGGTTCCGATCGGGTTGGTGTCCGGATTCTCATTGGATGCCGGGATGATTGCCGTTGTCATATAGGCAAGGAACTCGGTATCGGCTTCCTTTAAAACCACCTGTACGGTCTTGTCATCTAAGATATTGACACTGTCAATATTAGAAAACGCCGCTACCAGAGGTTCACCAGCACTGGTATCGGCGCATTTATCCAGGGAAAATTTCACATCCTCTGCGGTTACCGTGCTTCCATCATGGAACTTCACATTGTCTCTTAAGGTAAAGGTATAAACCTTACCTCCTTCGGTTTCTTCATACGAGCTTGCTACTGCAGGGACAAAATCACCATCGCTTGTAACCTTTACAAGTCCTTCAAAAATGTTGAACAATACCTCTCTTGTTCCTGCCGCCACCATCTTGTGGGGGTCAAGACTGTCCTCTAAGTCCTGAGGTATTCCGATCGTGATTTGAGAGGAACTGTCTCCTTTCTTATCACCTGAGCATCCGCCCAGTGCAATAGTAAGTGTCGTCAACACGAACAGTAAAAGAACTGCTTTAAAGCTTCTCTTCTTCATGTCTTTCATTCCTTTCTCACTTTCCATATTTAGTTTTAGTGGGTACGTTAAATTTTTAACGCTCTTACATTCTATACAAAAAGATAAAAAAAATCAATAGTGTACGAAAATAAATACACTATTGATTCTATTTCCTTATTCCAATACCTTTTTCAGCTCATCCATAAAGGTATTAATGTCCTTGAATTCGCGATAGACGGAAGCGAAACGGACATAGGCAACGGCCTCTAAATCCTTCAGCTTATTCATAACCAACTCTCCAATCACACGGCTTGGCACTTCCTTCTCTTCCATGCTGAAGATCTCAGTTTCCACTTCATCCACAAGAGTCTTGATCTGATCGGCACTGATCGGACGCTTATGGCAGGCACGCAACACCCCGGCCTCAATCTTGGTACGGTCATATGCCTCACGGTTATTATCCTTCTTCACTACAATAAGCGGGATCGTTTCTATCTTCTCATATGTGGTGAAGCGCTTATCACATTCATCACAAACACGACGTCTGCGGATGGAATTATTTTCCTCTGCAGGTCTTGAATCAATAACTCTGGTATTCTCGTGACCACAAAACGGACATTTCATACGGTTGTTCCCCCTCTGATTTGCTTATTATAGTATAGGATAAATTTTTCATTATGTCAACCGAATTATGGTAACCACTGTTATTTCGTAATTTTTGAAAGTAACATCACAATAAGCATAATCAAGATAATGACCGTAAAGATCCCAAGCATTCCTTTTCCCATTAATTCTAAAGATATCCATAAATTTTCCATATCTTTCTCCTTTTTTAATCAGAATATTTATTTGATGATATCGTCTGTTCAGAACCACATTCGTAAAACTGCTGCATATGTCTAAGCAGCCTATAAATAATTTGCCAGAAGACTCATCACCATACCACCGGCTACCACCGAAGCAATCTGGCCGGATACATTTGCCCCTGCTGCATGCATAATCAGGATATTACTCGGATCTTCCTTAAGCGCCATCTTCTGCACCACACGGGAAGACATCGGGAACGCTGAAATTCCGGCTGCCCCAATCATCGGATTGATCTTCTGTCTGCGGAATAAATTTAAGAGCTTTGCAAACAGCACACCTCCGATGGTATCAAAGATAAATGCTACAAGTCCAATCGCCATAATCATTATCGTATCCACACTGACGAACTGCTCTGCACGCATACTGAAAGAAATCGTAATGCCAAGCAGCAGGGTAATGAGATTGGCAAGCTGGTTCTGTGCTGTTTCGGAAAGGCTCTGTAATACCCCGCATTCCCGGATCAGGTTTCCAAACATCAGAAAGCCTACTAAGGAAACGCTCATCGGTGCAACCAGTCCCGCAATAAAGGTCACGATAATCGGGAACAGAATTCTTGTCGTCTTCGATACGGACTTCGGATTATACGGCATCTTAATACATCGTTCCTTTTTCGTGGTCACAAGCTTAATGGCAAACGGCTGGATGATTGGGACAAGCGCCATATAGGAATACGCTGCCACAGCAATCGCTCCCACATATTTCGATCCAAAGATCTGGGAAACCAGAATGGAGGTCGGCCCATCTGCCGCTCCGATAATTCCGATCGATGCTGCATCTCTTAAATCAAAGCCCATCAACGCTGCAATACAGATGGCAAAGAAAATTCCAAACTGTGCTGCCGCCCCGAACAAAAACAATACCGGCTGCGCCAGGAGCGGCCCGAAATCAATCATGGCTCCGATTCCGATAAACAGAATGATCGGGAGTGCTTCCGATGCCTCTATCCCAATCTGAAACAGCCATTCAATAATGCCGTTCGTCTCTCCGATTCCTGCCATGGTCTGGTTAAGCACACCGGAAGACGGCAGATTGACCAGGATGGCACCAAAGCCCATCGGCAGAAGCAATGAGGGTTCAAATTCCTTTTTCACTGCCAGATAAATAAGTATTGCTCCCACCACATACATGACCCATTGCTGCCAGGTGATGGACAGCAGTCCTGAAACTAAATAATCCATAATGACCTCCTTTTTCTTTGGGGATATAAAAAAAGAAACCTATATCCCTCATTTTGAGAGATATAAGTCTCGTCATTTCAAATTAAACCAGAATGCTGCACTTGCGTATCCGAAGGCAACAGACTTGCTGTTGATTTAATCATACAGAAAGCTCTGTACTGACTACTCCCCTATATCCATGTTCTTTTTTAAAACAATACCATGCCTGATCCGTTTTTACAAGTAAAATTGAGGTAAAATCATTGTCTGACAACAAGTGTCCGGCTGCTGTGTGAACTGTAACTTCTGTACCTCTATGCAATCAGATAGTTTTTCATAATCCGCAGCGCATTCTTTTCAAGGCGTGATACCTGCGCCTGGGAAATTCCAATGAGATCTGCCACCTCCATCTGTGTTTTTCCTTCAAAAAAGCGTAAGGAGATAATTTCATATTCTCTCATGCCAAGCTTTTTCATGGCTTCACTTAGCGAGATTTCTTCTACCCACCGGTCCTCACGGTTCTTCTTGTCACTGATCTGATCCATAACATAAAGCGTATCTCCATTATCCGAAAACACGGGTTCATACAGGCTCATGGGATTTTGTATGGCATCAAGCGCATAAACAATATCTTCCTTCGGAATGCCGATCTCTGTGGCAATTT
>USDI01000057.1 GCA_900553305.1 uncultured Lachnospiraceae bacterium | reverse complement strand
GCAGACTGTGACCGGTGCGGATAAAATTCCTCTTCAGGATGGTGATACTTACAACTTTACCTTAAAGCAGGGATGGTAGGATGAGCATACAGAGAATGACAAGGATAGCGCTTTTAAGTGCTATCCTTTATGTGTCTAAGGCGGTCTTGGAGTTCCTGCCGAACATTGAACTGGTATCCTTACTGGTTATCCTGTATTCGTTGGTATTCGGCTGGGAAGCGATGCTGATTGTGACAGTTTTTAATCTGTTTGAGCTGATCCAGTGGGGCTTTGGTACCTGGTGGTTTTCTTATCTTTATGTCTGGCCACTGTTATGTGTGATTACGATGCTGCTTAAAAAGCTGGTTAAAGAAGAATTCCTGATCTGGGCAATCGTGTCCGGAAGCTTTGGTCTGATCTTTGGATCATTGTTTGCATTGTTTTATCTGTTTGTAGATCCGAAGTATGCGCTTGCCTACTGGATCAGCGGACTGCCCTGGGATGTGGTGCATTGCATCGGAAATTTTGTACTGATGCTGATTCTTGGGAAGCCGTTGTATAAGCTGTTAAAAATGCTGAATCAGAAGGTGTATCCTTCAACGGAATAGAAACATTTTTGTTAAATATTATAAATTCGATTTGACACGAAAACAGAATGTAGAATATAATTAATAAATAAAGTCGTACGACATATTTTTATATAATATCTAAGAAAATAAGTCGTACGGCTTTATTTTAAGGCGAATTAAGAAAATAAGTCGTACGACTAAATTAAAAGGGGAAGTTATGAAGATTACGGATTCAAAATCATTGGGACAATCGATCAGAGCGCGAAGAAAAGAATTGGGTTATACACAGAAATATCTTTCTGAGTATACAGGCTTAAGTATTACTTTCATTTCACAGTTGGAGCGGGGAAAACCGACAGCAGAAATAGAGAAAACAATACAGCTTATTCATATCCTTGGAATGGATCTGATGATCGAAAAGAGATGACAAAATAATAGAATTTCTTTATAATAAGAGAGGATTTCGTCCTCTCTTATTTATATGCTGATTTCCCTTTTGGAAGGGGCATAACAGGAGGAGAATTCCGATATTATGGATATGGGATGGAGAATGTATATGAAGATTGTGATATTGGAACGGAATAGTGTAGGACTTGATATATCGGTGGAGGGCTTCAGCCGGTTTGGTGAAGTGGTTACCTATCCGAATACAGTGACCGAGGATGAAGTGATCGAGCGGATTGAGGATGCGGACGTTGTGGTTGGAAACAAGGCTCCGTTAACCGAAAAGACCCTGCAGGGGGCAAAGAATGTGAAGCTGATCTGCGAATTTGCGACAGGCTATGACAACGTGGATCTTGCGTATTGCAGCAAGCACGGTATTAAGGTAGCGAACGTCCGTAATTATTCGACGGATGCGGTAGCGCAGCATACCTTTGCGCTTTGCCTTTATGTGCTGGAAAAGCTTCGTCATTATGATGAATATGTGAAGTCCGGTGCGTATGCTTCTCAAAGCCGTTTTTCAAACTTTGATGAGTCGTTTTTTGAGCTGGCGGGAAAGACCTGGGGTATCATCGGCATGGGAAATATCGGACGCAAGGTTGCACAGATTGCAAGTGCGTTTGGATGCCGCGTGATCTTCCATTCGGTGACCGGTAAGAGTACCTGTACGGATTATGAGCAGGTGGATTTTGATACCTTATTAAGGGAATCCGATGTTTTATCACTGCACTGTCCGTTAAGTGACCTTACCAGAAACCTGATTAATAAGGATGCACTTGCGAAGATGAAGAAATCGGCAATTCTGATTAATGTGGCAAGAGGACCGGTTGTGAACGATCAGGATCTGCATGATGCGCTGGTAAACGGGGAAATTCAGGCAGCGGGCCTGGATGTCACAAGTACAGAGCCGATGAAGGTAAGTAATCCGTTAAGCAAGATTATGGACAGCAGGAAGCTGTTTATCACACCGCACCTTGCATGGGCGAGTGTGGAGGCCAGAAACCGCTGTGTGAGTGAAACCTGCAGGAATATTGAGGCATTTATAAAGGGAGAGAGCAGAAATATTGTAAATGGTAGCTATTCTGAATAGTTACTGTAAATAAATAACTGAAGAGAATGACATAAGGAGGGTATTGCAATGGGTACAGGTAAGGATTTTGCTTTATGGAACAATGCACTGTCCGTAGAAGAGCGGTTGGATGCAGTTGTTTCGGAACTGACATTGGAAGAAAAGCTTCATTGCCTGACGACCGGTATTCCGGATATTGACCGGCTGGGAATTAAGGCTTCCTTCGTGGGAGGTGAAGCGGCACATGGTATTCAGGCGCGTCATGATCAGGCGTTTGATGCAGGAGAGCCGGAGCCAACCACATCCTTTACGCAGCCGATCGGTATGAGCGGCAGCTTTGATACGGAGTTGATTCATGAATGTGGACGTGTGACAGGTGAGGAGGCCAGGGCATTATATAAGAGAAACAACGGGGGAAGTCTTTGCCGCTGGGCACCGACCATTGATATGGAGCGTGATCCTCGATGGGGCAGAACGGAAGAGGCCTATGGAGAGGATCCGTGCCTTACAGGAAAGATGGCATCTGCGTATATTCAGGGAATGAAAGGAGACGATCCTTTTTATATCCGGTGTGCGGCAACCCTGAAGCACTTTTATGCGAATAATGTGGAGAAGGATCGTGTTTCAGTATCTTCCTCCATTGATGAAAGAAATAAGCATGAATATTATCTGGAGCCGTTCCGCAAGGCCATTACAGAGGGCGGTGCGGAAGCCGTGATGACTTCCTATAATGAAATCAACGGTGTTCCTGCGGTGGTTAACCATGAGGTACAGGATCTTTTGAAGGATGAGTGGAAGCTTCCCGGACATGTGGTCTGTGACGGTGGAGATTTCCAGCAGACGGTACAGTTCCATCATTATTTTGCCACACATGCCGAATCCCTTGCGTATGGTCTGAAGGCAGGAATTGATGCGTTCACGGATGATCCGGAGGTGGTATACCGGGCAGCGAAGGATGCTTATGAGCAGGGGCTGATTACGGAGAAGGATATTGACCGTGCCCTGCGTAATTCATTCCGGACAAGGATTCATCTTGGATTGTTTGATGGAAACGGGGATTGTCCCTACAGCGAAATGGGAGAAGAATATGTAAACAGCATCGATCATCAGGAGATCTGCCGTAAAATGACAGAGGAGTCGGTGGTACTGTTAAAGAATGAAGGGATTCTTCCGTGGAAAAAGGACGCAGAGGAGTCAAAACTGCAGGATTCCGTTGGCAGGGACAAACCTCAGACTAAAATGCCTGAGACAATTGCCGTAGTGGGACCGCTGGCAGATGTCTGGTACAAGGACTGGTATTCAGGAGTTCCTCCCTATGCGGTAACGCCGGTAGAGGGAATCCGCAGGGAATTTCCGGAGGCAGAGGTGACCTGTCACAGTGGACTGTCAAAGATTCAGTTATCCGTAGATGGAAAATATGTGGCGTTGGATGCAGATAACCGCCTGTATCTGGGAGAAAAGGAACAGGCAGAAACCTTTCTCTATACCGACTGGGGATGTGGAAATACGACCTTACAGGCAATGAGCAATGACCGCTTTGTGATACTGGAAGAGGGATCGTATCTCATTACCGCTTCTTCGAAGGAGGCTTTTCACTGGTTTATCCGGGAGCAGTGGGATTTTCAGGAACAGCCGGATGGCTCTTACCTGTTAAACAGCTGGAACGGACGGCAGGTTACGGCAGATACGGACGGCTATCTTGCTGTAATTAAAAATGGTGATGTGGCAGTTGGTGAGGGAGATGATGAGAAGCTTGGACTTGTTTCCCATGCCGTATCCGAAGGTGAGCCGGTGCGTTTCCGGATGGAGATTATCGAGGATGGTTCAAAAGAGGTACTGGGACTGGTAGAAAAGGCAGGGAAAGCCATCGTTGTGCTGGGGTCAAATCCGGTCATTAACAGCAAGGAGGAAATTGACCGTACGACACTTGCTCTTCCGCCTGCACAGCAGCGGCTGGCAGATGAGGTGCTGGAAGTCAATCCGGATGCAGTCATTGTTCTGGTGACCAATTATCCGTATTCTATTGTGGAGCTTCAAAACAGGGCAAAGGCCATCGTGTACACGGCATCCGGCTCGCAGGAGCTTGGAAACGGTATTGCGGCAGTATTGAGCGGACGGGTAAATCCGGCGGCACGCCTTCCCATGACCTGGTACCGGAAGGATGAGGATCTGGCGGATATTAACGATTATGATATTATTAAGGGCAAACGGACCTATCAGTATTTTGACAGAAAGGTTCTGTATCCGTTTGGATATGGCTTGTCCTATACCGGCTTTACATATGATGAGATGACGGTTGAGGATAAGGCGGATGAAATTCAGGTGAAGCTTTCCGTTACCAATACCGGTCATTGTGAAGGGGATGAGGTCATCCAGCTTTATGTACATAAGATGGATTCCAGAGTGGTACGTCCGATTCGTACCCTGAAGGATTTTGTCCGGATTAAGAACGTCCGACCGGGCGAAACAAGGAAGGTGACACTTTGTGCGAAGAAGCAGGAGCTTCGGTATTATGATGTGATTTCCGGACAGATGCTTCTTGAGGATGGTGGATATCTGTTTGAGGTTGGAGCCTCATCTGTGGATATCCGTCAGATGAAAAAGCTGATTTTAGATGGACAGAAGGCTGGTGTGAGGAATCCGTTCGCGCTGACCGAAGCCATCCGGTACGATGATTATACCAATTGCTTTATTCATAAGGGAACATTTGGACATGCAGAGCATGGAGAAACGTGTCTGATTCCGGGCAGGCCGGGAGAAGCACCGGATGAGATACAGAAGCTTCCCGATGGAAAGGTAAGGGGCGAGCTCGTATACCGTGACTTTTTCTTTGAAAAACAGGCATCGAAATTCAAATTTACCGCCTGGGTTTTAGAGGAAGCAAGAATCCGCGTCCTGTCAGAGGACGAGAATCATAAAACCATACTGGTTGACCGGGTACTTCCTTTACCGGAAAAGAAGGGCTTCTGTTCTTATGAAGTGGCGTTGGAAGAGAAGATCCCGGAGCTTTCTGCAGTAAAGACCATTACCATCCAGTTAGAAGGTAAAGTGAAATTGAAGGAATTTGAATTTGCGAATGGAGTTCTGAATAGTTAGTTACCCAATTCATAGATATCATGTTAAAACCAGAATAAAAACAACGGCAGCAGGAGGATTATTACATGATTGAAAGCAAAAAAGTACAGAAAATGTTATATGGCGGAGATTACAATCCGGAGCAGTGGCCGGAGGAGATCTGGGAAGAGGATATGAGGCTTTTTCATAAGGCGCATATTGATGTCGTGACCTTAAATGTATTCAGCTGGGCAGCATTGCAGCCGGATGAGAGTACCTACGATTTCAGCAAGCTGGATAAGATTATGAAGCTTGTAAAAGAGAATGGCTTAAAGGTCTGCATGGCAACCTCTACCGGAGCGCATCCGGCATGGATGGCAAGAAAATATCCGGATATTCTCCGGGTAGAGCATAACGGAATGAAGAGGAAGTTCGGCGCACGTCACAATTCCTGTCCGAACAGCCCGAATTACCGTAAGTATTCTGCAGCGCTTGTGGAAAAGATCGCAGAGCGTTATAAGGATTACGATAATATTGTAGCCTGGCATATTAACAATGAATTTGGCGGCTGGTGCTATTGTGAAAACTGTGAAAAAGCCTTCCGTGTATGGCTGCAGAAGAAGTATGGTACCCTTGATGAACTGAACCGTGTATGGAATACGGCATTCTGGAGCCATACGATGTATGACTGGGACGATGTGGTAGCCTGCAACATGCTTTCCGAAGAATTCCTGTGGGACGGACAGATCCGTACGAATTTCCAGGGAATTTCCCTTGATTACAATCGTTTCAATTCCAACAGCATGCTGGAATGCTTCAATATTGAAAAGGATGTTTTAAAGAGAATTACACCGGATATTCCGGTTACCACGAATCTTATGGGTGCTTATAAGCATCTGGATTATCAGAAGTGGGCGAAGGATATGGACTTTGTTTCCTGGGATAACTATCCGGCATATGATGCCGTACCGGGAGATGCAGCCATGAACCATGATCTGATGCGTGGACTTAAGCAGGGCAAGCCCTTTGCACTGATGGAACAGACACCTGGAGTCAGCAACTGGCACATTTACTGTAAGCTGAAGCGGCCCGGCGTAATGAGATTATGGAGCTATGAAGCGGTTGCACATGGTGCAGACACTGTAATGTTTTTCCAGATGAGAAGAAGCATGGGTGCCTGCGAAAAGTATCACAGCGGCGTGATCGAGCATGTGGGAACGGATGATACCAGAGTATTTCGTGAGATTACCGCACTTGGCGCAGAACTGGATAAGCTGCAGGGTGTAACGCTTGGTGCAAGAGCAAAATCTGATGTTGCGATTGTCTTTGACTGGGATAACTGGTGGGCAGCAGAATTAAGTGCAGGTCCGAGTAAGCTGATTAATTATACGAAGGAAGTAAGCTTCTATTACAGGGCATTCTTCCAGCAGAATATTTCTGTGGATTTTGTCAGTGTGGAGGATGATCTTTCTTCCTATAAGCTGGTGGTGGCACCGATGCTTTATATGTGTAAGGATGGATTCGATGAAAAAGTACGCGAATATGTACAGCAGGGCGGCAGCTTCCTTACGACCTATTTCAGCGGTTATGTAGAGGATCATGATCTGGTTACTCTCGGAGGATATCCGGGCAGACTGAAGGATATTCTTGGCATCTGGGTGGAGGAATCCGATGCACTTCCTCCGGAAGAGAATAACTCCTTTGTTTATGAAGGAAAGCAGTATCCGGCAGGTCTTCTCTGCGACCTGATGCATCTTCGCGGTGCCAGGGAGGTGGCTTCCTATGAGAGCGATTTTTACGCAGGCATGCCGGTGCTCACCGAGAATGAGTTTGGTAAGGGCAAAGCTTATTATGTAGGTGCACGCTCGAATGAAGAGTTTTATAAGAAATATCTTGGTGATATCTGCGAAAGCCTTGGTATCAGGCCGGTTGCAAAGACACCGGAGGGAATCGAGGCAACAGCCCGTTACAACGACAATGGAGAATTCCTGTTCCTGTTAAATAATACACAGGAGGAGAAGGAAATTGTGATGGAAGAAGCCGGAACCGATCTGCTGACGGATCAGGTTTATGCAAAGGGTGATACGCTTACTCTTGAAAAATATGGCGTAGCCATTGTGAAGAGATAACGGTGAAGATAACGGTGAAGATACCGGAACCATGATGTAAGATGAATATGCATCAAGAGTAACTGTGAAAGCATGGAACAGTAGATGGCATCAGAGTCTTGAAAGGTTACTGAAATGTCAAATCAGGAGAATAAAGAAATAAAATCGAATCGGGCATTGATCATTGTATTTGTGGTTCTGGCAGGAATCCTGCTGCTGATTGGCGGCAGTATTTACCTGTCCAGGGACCGCATACAGGAAAATATCAATGATACACTGGCATCCTCCCGGGATCAGGAAATGGATGAGACCGGTACGGAAGAGGAAGAAGTAGAGAACACCGAAGCTGCACAGAATACCGGCGTCACACAGAATGCAGAGCCCCGGGTAGAGGTTGTGGAAGATGAGGCAACCAAAGAATTTTCCGCACAACATAACCGTTATGTTTATTATGAGGTTACGGACGGGGATCCGGATACGAAGCAGCTTATTGTAGGTGGTGTCTATCGTGAAGAGGCAGAGATTGAAAAGTTCTGCCGGGACATGTGTGATCTGGCGCAGAATTATCCGGATCTATCCCGGGATACGATCTGGTTTTCTGTTGGAGAAGAACGATATTCCTTTGCCCTTTCTTCCTATATGGAAAGCGGTGATATGACGGCATTTTATAATGATCTGTATCTCTATGTTGAGGAGCTGACCCTGCAGGAAGCAGAAAACTCGGCAAAAGTGGAGGAAAATAAGACAGCTGGAAACGATTCAGGGAATGATACGCAGGTCAGTCAGGAATATCTGGAGCTGTATCTGACCTATGACGCAGATGCGGTGGATACGTTGGCAGACGGAAGGGAATACCGGATGGTTCCGGTCGATCAGGCAGCGGGAAGCCGCTATTATGTGCTTCTTCTTGTACAGGCCGACGGAAAGACCGCAGAAGTTGTGAATTCCGATCCTTACCTTGGAATGGGCGGCGCAGCGAAGTGGATTCATTTCCTCGACGATGGAAAGACCGGATTTTCGTGCCTTTCCTATAGCGGAGGCGCCAAGGGAGCCTTTTACCGTACCGCAGACGGAGGAAAAACCTTCCGGGAGGTTTCCTATCCGTCAGCAAAAATAAAGCTTTCCGACGGAACCTATTATAATCCGTTCGTCATGCCGGAAAAGGTATGGGAGGAAGATGGCATCCTCTATATGGAAGCCGGTCAGGGAGCCGATGGAGATTATTATAATCAGGACGGCTTCTGTCATGGCCTGTATCACTCCGATGATCGGGGCGTGACCTGGATTTACGATAAAGAAGTGGTTGTGGAGAAAGAAGCATGCAGGAACTGACATTGAACTTACCGGAAGGTATTGATGACGGAAGCTTCGTGGGACGCACGGCAGTCCGTGGTATCATTTGTCAGAATGGGAAATATCTGGTGATTCTGGGAGAGCAGGGAGACTGTAAATTTCCGGGCGGCGGTATGGAGCAGGGAGAGTTCCTGTTCGGCACACTGACGCGGGAGGTCTTAGAAGAAACGGGCTGTCATGTAAAGCCTGACAGCATCCGGGAAGGCTTTCTGGTGCATGAGAAGACAAACCGGCAGTCCGAAGAAGTTCTCGTTATGGATTCCTATTATTACTTCTGTGAGGTGGAAGATATCAGAGATTCTAAGGAAGCAGCGGATGCATCCGGGTATGCCATTGAAAACTTTTATGAGGGAGAGGCGGGAACGAAGGTCTGCTGGCTTCCTCTTGCAGACATGATTGCCCGTAACGAAAACGTGAAGGAGCCTTCCGAAGCTCCCTGGGTAGTCCGTGAACTGCTTGTTATGCGTAAGCTTCAGAAGAATTCTTTATAAAGTAACGGTAAAGATGCTTCCGTTTGGAGTATTATCTTCTACCTCGATTTTGCCGCCATGGGCGGTCACAATTTCATAAGCAATCGATAAACCTAACCCGAAGTGCCCTTTGGTGCTTCGGGATTTTTCTGTCCGATAAAAACGATCAAAAATATGAGGCTGATCTTCTTTGGCAATTCCGATTCCGGTATCTTCTACCGAAATCAGATGGGCTCGCCCCTGCGTTTTCAGCCGGATGGTGATGCTTCCACCCTTTGGGGTGTAGCTTAGGGCATTGCTTAATAAGATGCTTAATAGCTGCATAAGCTTTTCTTCATCACCGGTTACAGAAGGAATAGGATGCTCCGGGAGATCCAGCGAAAGTGTAAGTCCCTGTCTGGCAGCCAGCGGTTCAAAGGATTCAAAGCCCTTTAGACACAGAGTGTCCAGTTCTACCTGCTCTAAGTGAATCCGCATCTGCTGGTCGCGGGATTGGGAAAGGTAGAGCATTTCGTCAATCAGGTGTGACATCCGTTTTCCTTCCTCCCCGATGGTTCGCAGGAAGGAATGCTGGTCGGAAGAAGCCCCATATTCACAGCATTCGGCACTGGACAGGATGACAGCCAACGGTGTGCGGAGCTCGTGAGACGCAGAAGCAACGAATTGAAGCTGCTTTTCCTGATTTTCGGCAATGGGCTTTAATAGCCCTTTCATAAAGAAATAGGAAAAGGCAAACAAAAGCAAGGTTGCCGATACGGTAATCAACACGAAGAAAATCCTCTGTTCTATGTACTGGTAATGTAGGTGGGAAAGCGAAGAGAAGACAAAAATCTGCAGGGAACTGTCGCTTCCTGTCGAATAGACCATACCGATTAAATCGTTTTCCTGGCGGGAAGCATTTAAGAGTACGGAGTCCATCCGGTTTAAAACCGTAGAGGATTTCTTTGAGGGAAGCTCCAGTTCTTCTGCAGCTTCCTGTGCTTTCTTAAGAAGCTTCTGGTTTTGTGGGGTATCGTGAAGCTGGTTATAGAGAAAGGGAGTCCCGTTATCAAACAGGAACAACTGATAATTTCCATAGGCTTCCATCTTGGCAATCCATTCCATGGAGATGATGGATTGCTGCTCGAGGTTGGTTTCCATGGTATGTAAATCGTTCTCGAAGGAATACAGTTCATTCTGAAAAAGCTGTGTTTCGGACAAATGAAGGTAAATTAGGGACATTACCAGCATAATAAAAGCGGTAATTCCGGTGCACAGCAGGGTAAGCTTCAAATGTACTTTCTGTAAAATCATGGCAGTGTCAGTTCCTTTCACCGGCTTTGGTCAGGCAGTAGCCGGTTCCACGCAGGGTTTTAATCTGCAATGTACTTTCAAGCTGCCGGATGCGGCGGCGTAGAAAGTGAATATAGTTATCCAGGTTTCCGTCTTCAATATCGCTGTCCGGTCCCCATACCTTTAATAATAGGGTGGTACGGGGCATTGGCGTATTTAAACCTGCGCGCAGCAGAACTTCCGCCAGGACGGCTTCCCGCTGTGAAAGCGTGCACTGCCCGGCAGGTCCCATTAGGCGCTTTTCTTCTATAAATAAGGTAAGATCCTCTAAGCATACTTTCGATGGATCGGAAGGTGTGAGGATCGGGGAACGGCGTGTGACACAGCGGATCCGAGCCATCAGCTCTTCAAAGGCGAAGGGCTTCACCAGATAATCGTCTGCCCCCAGATCCAGTCCTTTTACCTTGTCCGATAAGGTTCCAAGTGCAGTAATCATAATGATGGGAGTGCTGATTCCTTTGGCACGCAGGGCAGTCAGAATTTCCGTTCCTTCCATTCCGGGAAGCATCCGGTCCAGCAAAATGACATCATAAATATTCTGTTCCCCATAAAACAGGGCATCTTCTCCGTCCAGACAGCTATCCACCTGAAAGTCCAGATTTTCTAATTGATAACACAAGGCCCGGTTCAGCATCCGGTCATCCTCTGCCAGTAAAATACGCATAATCTTTCCCCTATTTCTGTTCTGTTTTTACAGTATAGATCAGTATACACCCGAAATCTTTAAGAAATCTCTAAGATTTTCCTAATTTTCTTAGAGAATGTTTAGAGAAAGCCCTGTTATGATAAAGCAGTCAGATCTGAAATTGCAATGGAAAAGACAGGAAAGGAATGAAAACATGAAAATAAAACATTTGGCTTTGATTTTAGCAGGAGTACTTCTGCTGACCGGATGTGGATCCGGTCAGGCGGCAGGTACGGCAGAAGAAGATTCTTCAGCTAAAACGAATCAGACAGTGGATGAAGCAAATAAAGGAATGGGACGGTACGTGGAAGCAGAAACGGATCTTTCCGATATCTGCAGATCTGCGGCAGGACTCAGGCTTACGAAAGACGGAACCTTATATTTGTGTGATGCGCCGGGGGCTGTTTATGAGTCCACAGATCAGGGAGAAAACTGGAATCCTTACGAACTTCCTTCCTTGGAGGAAGTCGTGGATCAATCCCCAATTTGGTTTATCACGATGGATATGG
>USDI01000056.1 GCA_900553305.1 uncultured Lachnospiraceae bacterium | reverse complement strand
GTGCTGTTATAATTTTTATACCGTACCGAATTCTCATACTCATTGGCAGTAATCGGATTCGGAAGTGTTTTCCCGTTAAAATCAGGATCTGCTTCTTCGGTATCACGATCCTGATAAATTTTCTCTAAGAATGTGGTAATGACCTTTGCAACCAGCGCATGACCATCATCGTTCGGATGAAGATCATCGGGGGTAATCTCACGATTCTTAATCTGACCGGATTTAACCGGTGGTAAGATGGTGCTCTTCATGCTGACCATCGGAAGCTGATAAGCACGTGCCACTACTACATGCTGGTCTTCAGCACTGCTTCCGTCATCGTACCTGACATTATTCATTAAAAGAACAGCCGGTGCACTTACATCACCATAGGTTTTACGAATCAGACCTTCGTAGGTCTCTCTGAAAAATTCATTGTTATCATCATTTACTGCAAACTCAATCAGAATAAAGTCAGGCTTCTTCTGTAATAAGTGCTGCTCTACTCTGGACACACCAAACTGGGAGGTTGTACCGCCAATTCCTGCATTAATGTACTCTACCTGACTCTGAGGGAATTTCTCCTTCCACCACTTATAAACCAGATAAGCATAGCATGTTTCGGGTGTGGAAGACAGGCTTCCCTGTGTAATGGATCCACCAAGAAATCCAACTTTGATGGATTCTCCTGCTTCTGCCTTTTTCATGCACTTTTTAATGCGCTTCCAATTACCTCTGTTTAACTCGCCTTTTTCAAAATCTACCGGATATCCCATAGGCACCTCCCCAATTTGTTTCTTTAGAAAATATTCGGAAAGGCCTGCTTTTCAACAAGCCTTTCCTGCCTTTCTTATGATCTTCTTATGATCTTATCTGATACCGATTTCCGTATCGGTTTCAGTTAATTTGCTGTGCTCTTTAATATAAGCAACAATATCTTCGAACTGTGTAAATGCAAGACCTACATAGCTGTCTGCGCAGCCATAGTAAATGGCAATTCTTCCGGTTTCCGGATCATGAATCGTTGCACAGGGGAAACATACGTTAGGAACGAATCCTCTTTCTTCATACCACTCTTCCGGAGTAAGAAGGAAGGTCTCACAACGATATTTTACTATAGAAGGATTCTCAAGGTCAAGGATTGCTCCACCAATAGAGTAAACAAATCCGTTACAGGTTCCGCTTACGCCATGATAGAACAGAAGCCAGCCTTCGCTTGTCTCGATCGGAGCAGCGCCGCCGCCGATCTTAACGGACTCCCACCATTCGCTTCCCTGGCTCATTACATGTCTGTGCTTGCCCCAGTATACCAGATCCGGGCTTTCGCTTAAGAAGATGTCACCGAACGGTGTATGTCCACTGTCGGAAGGTCTGCTTAACAGCATGTAGTTACCGTTGATCTTACGAGGGAATAATACGGCATTTCTGTTGTAAGGAATGAACGGATTCTCCAGTCTTGTAAAGGTCTTGAAGTCTGTGGTCTTAGCCATACCAATGGAAGCTCCATAGAAATCCTGACACCAGATAATGTAATAGGTATCCTCTACCTTTACAAGTCTCGGATCATATGCATATCTGGGCATGAAAGGTTCTCCCTTTTCATTTACAAAAGGAATCTTTTCCTTATCAAAATCCCAGTGAATGGCATCTTTACTTCTTCCCATATAGATATAAGGGATACCGTTTGTCTGTTCACCACGGAATACACCGATGAACTCATCACCGTAAGGCATTACGGCACTGTTAAAGATTCTTGCAACACCTTCTACCGGATTTCTTCCGATAATCGGATTCTCCGTATATCTCCAGATCGGTGCTCCTTTTAAATTTGCGGGTCTTTCCTGCCAGGGAACATTCTTAACAGGAGGGGCAATCATTTTTAATTCGCTCATTTCATTTTCCTTTCTGTTGGTTTCTATTTTCATTTTATAAGCCGCAGCTCATTATCTGCGATAACAGTTCAGCCATGCAGAAATGATTGTGTAAGATGACCGTGGAAGCTTGCTCACTAAGGGCAGCTTATGCAATCATTTCTATAGGGCGGACGCCCGACATGAAATAAGTTGCCGGAAAACACGTATACTTGTTAGCCAATCTGTACAATCCGGCAGCTTATGAATGGGCATGGCTGAACTGTAATTATCTGCGATTCAGGTATTCCAGATTCTTCTTTACGAGGTCACATCTCTGTGCAACACACTCTACAGAACGAAGCGGATCCTTCGGAGTATTAAATACATAATCCACCAGTTTGTCAATGGTTGTGGATGCTACATGCATTCTGGTATCACTGGATGCATAGTAAATATAAACATCACCGTTTTCTGTTGCAATTGCACCGTTCGTGAATACAACGTTGGAAACGTCTCCGACTCTTTCTGCGCCTCTGGGTCCGATCAGCATTCCGGAAGGCTCTGCGATCACCTTGGAAGGATCGTTTAAGTCGGTTGCAAATGCATAAATAACATAACGAAGACCTGCAGCCGTATTACGAACACCATGTGCAATATGAATCCATCCCTTTTCGGTCTTGATCGGAACAGCGCCTGCACCGTTCTTAACCTCGGTAATGGTGTGATACTTACGTAAGCTGGTCATCTTTTCTTCATCAATGACTGCATGCTCGATATCATCACATAAACCAAATCCGATACCGCCGCCTGATCCGGTGTCAATGAAATCATCCATCGGTCTGGTGTAGAATGCATACTTGCCATTTACAAATTCCGGATGAAGAACCACATTTCTCTGCTGGGGAGAATGAAGAGTGGTTAAGTTATCCAGTCTTTCCCAGGTCTTTAAATCCTTGGTTCTTACAATACCTGCTGCTGCAACTGCTGCAGAAAGATCACTTACGGAAGTATCCTTGCTTTCGGAACAGAATACACCATAGATGTAACCATCTTCATGCTTGGTAAGACGCATGTCATATACGTTGGTCTCTTCCGGACAGGTATCGGGAAGAAGAATCGGGTAGTCCCAGAAACGGAATCCGTCCACCGGGCTGTCACTTTCTGCTACTGCAAAGAAAGACTTACGGTCATCGCCTTCTACCCTGGCTACCAGATAATATTTACCGTTTAATTCAATTGCTCCGGAATTCAATACAGCATTGATTCCAAGACGCTTCATGAAGTAAGGATTTGTTTCCGGATTGAAGTCATACTGCCAGATTAAAGGAGCATGCTCTCTTGTTAATACGGGATATTTATACTTGTCATAAATACCATTGTAAAAATCAGGGTCGATCTCGTTTTTACGGTTGATGAGCAGCTCAAGCTTGGCTGACTCGATCTTATAATGCTTATTCATTGTTAGAATTTTCCTCCTTCTTTGCGGGATCTCTTAATTACTTCGAAACACATTCTTCCGTTATGATACGGGCACTTCCAGGATTCTACAATCGGTCTTCCCTCGTAAGGCTTACCCTCCGGATCTACTTCCCAGAACCATTCTGAACCTGCACGCTTATCAATGACATGATCCTTAATGAACTGCCATTCGCTCTTTGCAGCCTCCAGATATTCGGTCTTGGAAGGATCCTTCTCATAACCATTTAAAAATCCGACAACCGTTTCTGCCTGTACCCACCAGATACGATGTGTATTTACAACGCCCTTTTCACATTCGTTTGCCAGAGAATGTCCGTCAAACGCAACCTTGTAAATCTGGGCTGTCAGATCCTTCGTAATCGGAGAAAGAAGTGCTTCGTACTTCGGATCTCCAAGAACTTCGGTACCACGATCCATCAACCATGCCGTTTCAATGTCGTGTCCATAGGAATGAAGATCAATGATCGTGTTCATGTTTGCATCAAAGAACACTTCCTGACGATGAAGCCCGGGATTGTACACCTTCGTTGCAAAGGTATCCATGATCCATTTAAGGCTCTCCGCTACTTCCGGCAGCTTTGCCACACGATACAGCTCGGTATATGCTTCAAATACATGAAGCAGGGTATTCATTGTCTTGTCCGCGATAACACCGTTTTCAGAAAGCTTGTCATTCTCAATCAAGTGGAATTCCTTATTGAATGCTTCCAGATATCCGATTTCGTCGGTACATTTATTTTCAATAATGTTGTATAACTCTTTGGCAATGTTTAATGCTTCTTCGTCACCTGACGCCTCATAATAAGAACTTAAAGCATAGATTGCGAATGCCTGATTGTAAGTATGTTTCGTGGTGTCCTCCGGCTTTCCGTCGTACTGAATGGACCAGAAGATTCCACCGTTCACACGATCCAGACAGTAAGTCTTCAAAAACTCATATGCATGCTTTGCTTCGTCCAAAAGGGACTCGTCCTTAAGCAGGGTATAAGCATTGGAGAAAAACCACATGATACGGCTGTTTAAGATACATCCCTTTACCGCCTTCCTGTCTACTGCAAGATCATAGGTCATATAGCCGTAATATCCACCATGCTCATTATCTCTTAAATTCTTCCAAAAGGGAATAATTGTCTGCGTAAGATGATCCTGAATTTCATTCACCATCATAATTCCGCCCTCCATAAAATCAATCTTTCTTAAGAATTTTATACATAAGAACTATTCAGAGCCCCTTTTGCAGGACTCTGAATAGTTTTTCTTAACCCTTAACAGCTCCGGCTGTCAGTCCGGAATAAATCTGCTTCTGACAGGTAATAAATACGATCAGCGCAGGCAGCAGTGAAATAATAACACCGGCACAGATCAGATTGTATTTACTTCCCAGAGGTCCTACGAAAGTATACAGGGAGGTGGCTACCGTCGCGTAGTGCTTCTTATCCTGCAGATAAAGGTTCGCATTGTAGTATTCGTTGTAAGTACCAACGCCTTTCAGAATACATGCGGTTACAATAGCCGGCTTCAACAGCGGTAACAAAATTCTGTAGAAAATGGTGAAGTAAGATGCACCATCCATGATGGCCGACTCATCCAGTGAATAATCAATGTTCTCAAAGAACTGGATGTAAATGTAAATTGAAATAACGTCCGTACCACAGGTCATCAGGATATAACCAAACATATTGTTGATAAATCCCAACTTATACATCATTTCGTAAACTGCGATCTGCATTGCTACACCGGGAAGCTGGCAGGCAACGAGGAACAGGTTACGGATCAAATTATTTCCGAAGAATTCAAAACGGTTCAGCACATAAGCAAGCTGCGTTCCAATGAATACGGATAAAATCAATACTGCTATCAGGATGATGGTTGAGTTAATAAATGCTCTTCCCATTCCGGCTTTCTTAAAGGCACTTACGAAATTTTCAAAGTACAGCCAGCTCGACGGGGGCGTCATAACATTTGTACTGTTATACTCTGCATCCGGTTTGAAAGCGGTAATTACGCAGGAAACCAGCGGAATAATCGCAACCAGGGAAAAGAAAACAAGGGATGCATACTTTAAAAAGATCAGAATGAATTTTTTAATATGTCCGAAAATTGTCATCTTATCTTCCCTCCTTCTTTGCAGCAAGCCTAGCAAGCTTCTTCTCTCTCTTCACTGCTGCATTAATATCCTCATCCTCAGAATTCTTGAAGACATACTTGAAGAACAGCTTCTGTGCCACCGTCACAACGAGAATAATCGCCAGAAGCACAACTGCCATCGCGGATGCCAGACCTACCTTTTGCTGCGTATGTGCGATCTGGTGCATGATGACGAAGTAAGTACCCGTTCCGTTCGCACCATCGGTGATAACGTAAGGCGGCTCGAATGCACTTAAGGATCCGGTAATGGAAAGGATAACATTCAATGTTAAAATTGTTTTAATACTCGGCAGAATAATATATAAGAACTGATGCCATTTATTTGCACCGTCCAGCATGGAAGCCTCATACAGCTCCGGATCCACGGACATGATTGCTCCGATGAACAATACCATGTTCTGTCCGAAATAACGCCATACCGAAGTTCCTACCAGAGAAAAGTTGTTAATACTCTGGTCTTTGAGCCAGTACGGAAGATTGTCCAACTGAAATCCACACCACTGGAGAACGGTATCGAATACGAATCCTCTGGTGTAGAAGAACTTAAAGATAAAACCAACGGCAATACCGTTAATCAGGAACGGGAAGAACATAAATCCCTTAAAGAGATCTCCGAACCTGGTTTTAAAACTTAACATTGTAGCAAGATACAATGCAATTGCAAGCTGTACTACCGATCCAAGCATATAGTACAGACTCAGCTTCAATGCTCCGAAGCAGTCGCTTCTCTGGAACACCTTCATGTAGTTTTTCCATCCTACAAATTTACGGGCACCGGTATATTTCATATTATAAAAGCTGTAGCTCACCATCTCACCGAACGGAAGATAAGTAAATACAAACAGTAATACCAGAGGTACAATCAAAAAGGCAATCATAACAAATACCTTTTGCCCGTCTCTGCTTCTGGCCCACTCGCCAAACGATCTTTTCTGTTTTTTTGTTGTAATATTAGTTGCCGCCATTTGTGACCTCCCTGATAAATCGAGCCAGAGAGAATTACTCCCCCTGGCTCATTGATTTACTTGTAATGAACGAATCTATGGATTAGTTGTTAACTTCTACTCCAAGTTCAGCCTGAGCATCGTTCCAAGCCTTGGTCCAGTCTGCCATGATATCATCATAGGTTTCAGATCCGGTAGCTGCTGCTTCAACGATTCTCTGAACCTTATCGTTACCACCTGCATTGAAGGAAAGTTCGGATTCAGAGTTCATGTCGTTCAGAAGGTTTTCTTCACCAGCTAAAGCAGGCTGATCTGCCATTGTAGTGCATCCGTCGAATGCCTTGTACATATCCGGATTCTCGCCACCCTTAACTACGGTGTAACCACCTTCATTGTAGCACCAGTTGGACTTCTCGGTCATCCACTTAATGAATACCAGGGAAGCTGCCTTGTTATCATCGGAAGAGTTTACATTAATACAGTAGCTGTAGTCACCACCAGCTAATGCATACTGTGTTCCGTTAACGCTCATCGGGAAAGGCATATATCCAACGTCTTCGCCGTGGGAATCAGCTTCTACCATCTGAGAGTAAGCCCAGGAACCAAGTACCATACATCCGATTTCGCCTCTGTTCAGCATACCCTTGCAGCCTTCCCAGTCAGTTGTTGTGTAGTCGTCTTCGATTAAGCCATCAGCAACTGCATCGTAAAGGATCTTGTAAAGAGCGTATGCACCGGTTCCGTCACCGTTATCCTTGAAAGGTTCAGCGGTATGAACGAACTTCTGGTTCATGTAGGTATCATCACCATTGGAAACAACTCCAAGGTAAGCATCCCATGCACCCATGGTCCATCCTGCTGCATAGTTGGTATAAAGAGGAATTGCATCTGTGTTGTCCTTGATTAACTGAAGGTCAGCGATGAATTCATCAGGAGTGGTAGGAAGTGTGGTAATACCAGCCTTCTCAAATACTGCCTTGTTGTAAACAACACCCTGTGCTCCAGCCATGTAAGGAATACCATAAGCCTTGCCATCTACCTGATGAGCATCTACGAAGTTCAGTGTCTGGGACAGTGTATCGTAGTCATCAAGAGGCATGAAGTATGTTGCGTAATCAGCCTTGTCTACTGCAGGGATGAACATGATATCACCCCAGTCACCTGTGGAAAGACGAAGAAGAGCATCTTCTGCGTAATCGGTAACTGCTTCTGCTTCAACAGTGATGTTCGGGTAATCTTTGTTGAATTCAGCGATCATCTTATCGATTGTTCCGTCTTCTGCACGGTCAGTCTTATGATGAAGCCACTTAATGGTTGCTGTAAGGTCTGTATAGTCCTCACCTAATGTAATAGAAGAGTAAGTAAGTTCTCCGTCTGCTGCAGGAGCTTCTGCTTCTTCTTCTGCGGGTGCTTCTGCTTCTTCTGTTGCAGGAGCTTCTGTTTCTGTGTCTGCTGAGGTATCAGCAGGAGTTGTGTCTGTGCTTGCGCCGCCACATGCTACCATAGAAAATGTCATGGCTGTTGCAAGGCAGACTGCTAAAACTTTTTTCAGTTTCATAATAACTTTTTCCTCCTTTTTTTCTGAACAAAGTTTGTTTGTCCTGTAAGCTACGTTTGTAACTTAATTTAAATTATATTTAATTTATTTTTTTAATCATCACTTATTATTGCTATTTATATTATATTTTTGTTGCTTTTATTCAATTCTTCTTTTTTTACAATTCCAAACGGTGTTTTTTGTACACTTTATCCATATTTTGCCTCTCTCAATTCACTTAATCGTTTACTTTAAGAGGTTAAAATTAATTAATTTCTTATTTTTTAAGCTTCAAAATCTATATTTAGTGGTTTAAATCTATATTTAGGTGCTGGAATTGCACAACGGTATTTGCATATTCCCTTTCTTTTTCCTATAATATGGTTATGAATACAACAGACTTTACTTCTATATTTAAAGAAGCTTTATTATCCACACCCAAAACTTCATCTTCAATGCAGCCGGAGGACTTTCTCGGACATCTTTTTACGACGGATGAACAGATCGCAGCCAAAACCGCTTCTGACTTTTACTCCGGCGGAAATCTTGCTGTCCGCAATTCCTGGTCCTTCGATATTCAGCAGCTTCCCTGCTTCCTCCTTCTGTACACCACGGCGGGATGTGGGAAACTGCTCATCAACCAGCATGTTATTTCCCTGACCGAAAACTCCCTGCTTCTGCTTAACTGCAGGCAGCGTTTCCGGATTGATATTGCCGTAAGTCCCTGGAAATATCAGGTTTTATTCTTTGACAGTGCACATGCCGCAGAGCTGTTAAGCCTGATTACCGAAGAGTCCTTTTGCCTGCTGAACGCAACGGCTCACTCTGAATATGTTTTACATCTGGAAAAACTTTTATACCTCAATTCGGAAAAAACAACGATTTCACAACTTCGTGCCAGTGATCTCCTGAACCATCTGCTAACCGAATACACCGTTGAATTTTTAAAGAAAGAGCAGGAATTTCGAAAAATTCCTTCCTATATAGAAAAGATCCACGATCTGTTTGAGGAACACTACGAAGAAAATTATTCACTTGACGACCTGGAAGTGAAATTTAATATCAGCAAATACCGCATTTGCAGGGAGTTCGGTGAATATTACGGCATTACGCCGCTTCAATACCTGAACCGGCGCAGAATCCGTATTGCCTGCCATCTGCTCGAAACCACCTCTTTACGCATTCACGAGGTTGGCAGCGCAGTCGGCATTGACAATACGAATCACTTTATCTCTTTATTTAAAAAATATGAGGGATGCACCCCGCTCGAATACAAATTCGGAAAGCTGTTACCTTAACTCATTGCTTACTTAAGAAACAGTCATTCCATCCAATTGCGCCTCATCTTTAAAGTCTGCAAAGGAAATATGATCTGCTGCTTCTTCCGCAATTCCAATACAGTTGTCCGCAATCCGGTCAAGGCTGTCAAGGATTCCGGAGAAATCAGAAGTAAGGTTCGCGTCACAGTCTCTCTTTTTTACTCTGGAAAAATGAGCCTTGCTGGCTTTCTTATACGCCTTTCTCATTTTTTCCTTGTCTCTGGCCACTTTTTTCACCATATCCACATCCCCATTTTCGACCGACAGGATGGCTTTCCGGAAAAGTTCATCTGCAATATCAAAGCACTCTCCAATCTCCGAAACCGCTGTCTGTGAAAAGGTTTTCTTCTTATCGGACAGCTTATGAAGTGTCTGTGACATATCCAGACACCGGTCACAGATTCGTTCAATATTATTGGTCACCACCAGAAGACCCGCCGTCTGTTCAGACTGTGCTTCGATAAGGGCACCACTTGAGAGCATCTTAGTAATATATGACGAAATATTTTCCTGAAGCTGTTTCGCCGTTTCATATCCGCGCTCAAAATCCGAACATGCCATTTCCTTCTTATTACCATAAAAGAGCACCCTTGTTTTCTTAAGCACATCAGATCCATAATCTGCAAGACGACGGATTTCCCGAGAGGCAAGATACATGGCAGCAACCGGTTGCGCAATCAGTTTTTCATCAAGGAAACAGGGCCTGGATTCCACAAGTTCATTTTTGTCATCACCCTTAATAATAAAGGTAACAATCTTAACCATCAGGGGAAGTAAGGGCAGCCAGATCAATGTACAGACCACATTAAACGTGGTATGCGCATTTGCTATCTGCCTTGAAATAATAGTTACTTCGTCTCCCTTCGGCGAAATAAACTGTACAAATTTTGTAAACACCGGAATCAGGAACATAAAGAGAACAGTTCCGCTTATATTAAAGGTCGTATGTGCCACGGCCGTTCTTTTCGCATTCTTGGATTGCCCGATGGATGCCAGCAATGCCGTAATGGTTGTTCCGATATTATCTCCGAGCAGAATTGGAATTGCACCTGCAAGCCCAATCACACTGGTAACTCCATCCGGTCCCGCCTGTGATGCAAAGCTCTGAAGTACCGCGATTGTCGCCGAACTACTCTGTACAATTAAGGTCATCACCGCACCAAGCACTACTCCGAGAATGGGGATATCTGAAACTCTTTCCATGAGGTCCGTGAACACCGGACTTTGTGCCAGTGGTTTCATTACGTTTCCCATAATCTCAATTCCTTCAAAAAGCAATCCAAAGGAGAAAATCACCATTCCCAGATTCTTAATCTTTTCTCTTTTTCCAAGGAAAAACATCAGAAATCCGATAAAAATAATCGGATAAATATAATCACTGATTTTAAACGCCATCAGCTGCGCCGTCATAGTCGTACCGATATTAGCTCCAAAAATAACCGAAATACCCTGAGGCAGGGACATCAGCCCTGCACTTACAAATCCGATCACCATTACCGTTGTTGCAGAACTGCTCTGTAAAACAGCCGTAACCAGCGCTCCTGCCAACGCACCCATAACAGGATTTTTCGTAAGGAATTCCAGAATCTTTTTCATCTTTTCGCCTGCTGCTTTTTGAAGCGCATCACTCATGTTGTTCATTCCAAAAAGGAAAAGCGCAAGACCACCCAACAGCCCGAATGCAATCTTTAAATTTTCACTCATTTGTTTTCCGTACCCTTTCTCTGTAGTCATACTCCCACAAAGTAATTGTAAGTCTGCAATGTATAATCTACAGCCATGTTTTGGTAAAATCCATGTAAAGTCTGTTAACAATAACAAAAGCCGTGCATTCCTGCACGGCCCGGGTACTTTATTTCTTCAAGACAAAATTTCTTTTAATTAAGCTTCTTAACACTTGTTTTAATTACCATATGCCCTTCAATGGTGGTAATTCCCTTCTTATAATGCTCACCAACTATCTTTTTCAGCAGGTTATTGATAGTCTTGCGCGCCATTTCCTTAATATCTACCTCATAGGTTGTGATATCCAGATCCCCCCTTCCCGGAACCTGATAATTATCAAAGCCCACAATCGAAATATCCTCCGGCACACGGTATCCCTTCTGTTTCAGATATCCAACCAGTTCAATTGCCGTCACATCATTGTTGCAGGCAAATGCTGTCGGCATATCTTTCGGAAGGATAAAATCATAATTTACGCGCCGTGCCCTGGTATCCTTCGACCGGTCATCAATCACATAATCGTCCGGCACCTCCTGCCCATGCTCCAGCATTGCTTTATAATAGCCCATGTAACGGTCGGTGATACTGTTCGTGGAAAGCAGCGTTCCCACATAAGCAATCTTCTTATGTCCCATTTCGAACAGATAATTCACCAGCTTATACATTCCGTAATAATTATCCGTGATCACGGCATCAAATTCGTGCT
>USDI01000055.1 GCA_900553305.1 uncultured Lachnospiraceae bacterium | reverse complement strand
ATCACTTCTACTTCTTTTTGCGCCTTCTCAACCATTTCTTCGATTCTGGCCGGATGAATACGTCCATCCACAATCAGTTTTTCAAGCGCAATTCTTGCAACTTCCCGTCGGATCGGGTCGAAACCGGATAAGACAACAGCTTCCGGTGTATCGTCGATAATTAAATCCACACCGGTCATGGTCTCCAGAGTTCTGATGTTACGTCCCTCTCGACCAATAATTCTTCCCTTCATTTCATCATTCGGGAGCTGGACTACGGAAATGGTTGTTTCAGATACATGATCTGCTGCACATTTCTGAATGGCATTTACCACATACTCCTTAGCCTTCTTATCCGCTTCTTCTTTGGCGCGATTCTCCATTTCCTTGATCATCACGGCCGATTCATGTTTCACTTCGTCTTCAACAATTTTTAATAAGTACTCTTTTGCCTGTTCGGAGGTTAAGCCTGAGATTCGTTCGAGTTCCTGTAATCTCTGCTCGTTAAGCTTAGAAATTTCTTCGCGCTGCTTTGCCAGTTCTTCTTCTCTGGCAACCAGGCTTGCTTCCTTTTTCTCGATTGCATCTGATTTCTTATCGATGTTCTCTTCCTTTTGCTGTACTCTGCGCTCATATCTCTGCGCTTCCGCACGTCTCTCCTTGATTTCCTTGTCCAGTTCGTTCTTCGTACGAATGGACTCTTCTTTTACCTCAAGTAAAGATTCACGCTTCTTGGTCTCAGCAGTCTTCAGAGCTTCGTCGATGATCTCTCGTGCCTTGTCCTCTGCATTACCGATCTTTGCTGCGGATACCTTCTTGTGATATAACGTAGCAAGAACCCATGTAAGCGGAGCCACGATCACCAGCGTTACAATCGCCGCAATAACTGACTGCATTTACAGGAGCACCTCCTTATTTAATTTTCATTGTACAATTATCTATATAGAATGTGTATGGAAAAGACATTCTAAAAGCAAATTACAACACTTAAATTCTATACGTTATTCTTAGTTATGTCAAGTAAAAGTGCACATGAATTAATTCCGGAGAAAAGCCTTTTCTGTACAAAGACGCCATAAGCCGCTGTTTTTCCTCAAATGTCCACTGTTCCGGATCGTAATTTTTCTTTCGCAAAATTTTTAAAATCTGCTCTTCTTCGAGCTCTTTCTTCCGGTCTCCCACAATTTCATCAAAGCATTCCAAAACCAGTTCCTTTGACAGTCCCTTACTCATTAAGGTCTGTAACAGCTTCTGCTTCGTCTTGCTTTCCTGATGATATTCGATATAATCCATCGCATACTGCCTGTCATCGATGTAATGATAGCTCTTCACATAGGAAACAGCTTCTTCCATTGCTTCCTGCGGATACCCTCCCTGTGAAAGCTTCTGGCGAAGCTGATATTCCGTATAGGGTCTGCTCTTTAACAGATTCATAGCCCGCATGGTCGCCCGTTTCGGAAGGAGCTTTCCTGTAATCTCTTCATATATGACAGAGTCAATTTCTTCTCCTTCCCGGATATGGTACATACGCAATTCGCCTTTGTATAAAACAAAGGCGAACTCCTGATCAATTTCTATTCTGCATTTTGCTTTCGTTACTTCTTCAATCTTCGTTACTGTCATCTTTCGCATCCTGTAAGCCGTAATGTGCACGAACCTTCTGCTCGATCTCCTCGAGCATTTCGGAATGTTCCTTCAGATACTGCTTGGTATTCTCTCTTCCCTGCCCGATCTTGTTTCCTTCGTAGGCATACCATGCACCGCTCTTATTTACGATGTTGGCATCGGCAGCCAGATCGAGAATGTCTCCAACGGTAGAAATTCCTTCTCCGAAGATAATGTCAAATTCCGCTTCCTTAAACGGAGGAGCAATCTTATTCTTAACAACCTTCACTCTGGTACGGTTACCGATTGTTTCCCCACTCTGCTTCAGTGCTTCAATTCTCCTCACATCCAGTCTTACGGAAGAATAGAACTTCAATGCACGTCCACCGGTGGTTGTTTCGGGATTACCAAACATGACACCGACCTTCTCACGTAACTGGTTAATGAAAATTACGGTACAGTTTGACTTACTGATCACGGCGGTCAGCTTACGCAATGCCTGGGACATGAGTCTGGCCTGCAGACCCACATGGGAATCTCCCATATCACCGTCAATCTCCGCCTTCGGTACAAGGGCTGCAACCGAGTCTACAACAACAATATCAATCGCACCGGAACGAACCATCGTCTCGGTAATCTCCAACGCCTGCTCTCCGTTATCCGGCTGTGAAATGTATAAATTATCCACATCTACCCCGATATTCTTCGCATACACCGGATCAAGGGCATGCTCCGCGTCAATAAATCCCGCAATTCCGCCGCGCTTCTGTACTTCCGCAATCATATGCAGGGTAACGGTTGTCTTACCACTGGATTCCGGTCCATAGATCTCTATAATTCTTCCCTTCGGAATACCGCCTAAGCCAAGTGCAATATCAAGACTTAGTGATCCGGTTGGGATCGTTTCAACGTTCATCTGTGCGGAAGGATCACCTAATTTCATAACTGCGCCCTTGCCAAACTGCTTCTCAATCTGTCCTAATGCTGCATCAAGTGCTTTTAACTTTTCTTCTCTTTCCATGAATCTGTCTCCTTTAACTAAGCTTCCATCACATTCAGAACGTTTGTTCTTATACAGGATAAAACAAATGTTCGGTTTTGTCAATGGATTATTTACTGTTTTCCTGATTTTACTTTTATAAATAAATTATACTCTATATAATGTCCCATAAAACTCCCTCAATGGCATCTCCCCTTTCTTACAATCGTTTGCTTTGGATAATTGGCGAAAATGCCTGACTTGCAAAGCAGAAAATCATGAATCCGGCTGTCCGGAACGACAGCGACTCTACATATGAATACAGTATAACGAATAAAAAGGACTTTCGCAATAGTTTCCTTGCAAAAGTCCTTTCTTATATCATCTTTCTTTCCGGATGATTACTTAATATCCTTCATCACATCTTTATTCTTAATCAGATAATCAATGAGGGAAACGATCGTGAGGATGACCGCAATCCACAAAATGATCTGTGTCAGGACATGAAGTACCGGAATATCCACAATCAGAAGACAGACCGCAACCATCTGGAACACGGTCTTAAATTTGCCCCAGTAGCTTGCTGCAATGACAACGCCCTTATCTGCTGCAACAAGACGGAACCCGCTGATGGTAAACTCCCTTGCAATAATGACAATAACCATCCATGCCGGGATTCTGCCGAGTTCAATCAGTGCAATGAGTGCCGAGCATACTAAAAGCTTATCTGCAAGCGGATCCATGAACTTACCGAAGTCTGTAATGAGGTTATACTTTCTGGCAATTTTGCCATCGAGCATATCCGTCAGGGATGCAATGATAAAAATTGCCAGTGCAATCCACTTGCTCCATTCTGCGGAAGGCAGAAACGGCATATCGGGAACTAACAAAAACACAATAAAAAACGGGATCAGAATTACTCTGAAAATAGTTAATTTGTTGGGTAAATTCATTTTGTTATCTCTCCTATCAAATCGTATTCATTGGAACCTGTAATCCTTGCACGTACAAAATCGCCGCTCATCAGGGAGCCTGCGCCGTCCGCCTGTAAAAACAGGAATCCGTCTACATTCGGTGCATCCTTATAGGTTCTTGCCACATAAATTCCTTCTTCCGGAACACTTCCTTCAATCATGGCCTCCACGGTTCTGCCAACCATGTTTTCTGCCTGTTCAAAGGCAATTTCCTGCTGCAGCTCCATGATCTCGTCCCGGCGCGCGTTCTTCGTATTCTCCGGCACCTGATCCTCCATTTCGGCTGCGGCGGTATCCTCTTCCGGCGAATAAGGAAAGACTCCAAGACGGTCAAATTCCATCTCGTTAATGAAGCACACGGTCTCCTCATGGTTTTCCTGCGTCTCGCCCGGGAATCCTGCGATAAAGGTTGTTCTTAAGCAGATATCCGGAATCTCCTTACGAAGTTTCGCAACCAGGGTACGGATCTGTTCGGTATTTGTCCAGCGTCCCATCCTGCGAAGGATTTCATCACATCCGCTCTGTACCGGAATATCCAGGTAATGACAGATCTTCTCCTCTTCCTTAATGACCTCGATCAGTTCATCCGTGATTTCTTCCGGGTAACAGTAAAGAAGACGGATCCAGTGAATGCCTTCAATCTTACAAAGCTCTCTTAAAAGACGCGGCAGCGATTTCTCTCCATACAGATCTTTTCCGTAAAGAGTCGTCTCCTGTGCAACCAGAATCAGCTCCTTCACACCACCCTCTGCAAGCTCCTTTGCTTCCTTAAGTAACTGCTCCATCGGTACGCTGCGGTAATCTCCACGTACCTTCGGAATAATACAGTAGGTACAATGCTTATCACAGCCTTCGGCAATTTTCAGGTAGGCATAATGTCCTCCCGTTGTTACAACACGGTGCCTTCCTCCCTGCGGAGCTTTATTGATATCCTCAATATAATTATGCTGTTGTCCCCTCAGTACCTCATCAAGTGCATCGGCAATGGCATCAATGGCTGTCGTTCCGAGAACCGCATCAACCTCCGGGATCTCTACCTGCATTTCCTCAGAATATCGCTGCGCCAGACATCCGGTAACCAGAAGTGCCCGTAACTGTCCGCTCTTTCTCCGCTCTGCCATGTCAAGAATGGTATTGACACTTTCTTCCTTGGCATCACTGATAAAGCAGCAGGTATTGATGACAACCGCTTCCGCTTCTTCCTCATCGTCTGTGAACTCATACCCACGCCCGGAAAGCAGTCCGAGCATGACCTCAGAGTCTACAAGGTTCTTGTCACAGCCAAGGGAAATAAATAAAACCTTCATATAAACTGGTATCCTTTATATTTATTTATCAATAGCAAATGACGCCGCCAATATTCTCTGGCAGCGTCCGTGTTTCTATTGCTCTTCTTCGGTATCGGTACTCAGAGCATTTGCTTCCTCTTCGGTAAGAATCTGGATTTTGCCCTGATTCAGTTCTTCAACAGCAATGGATAACGGCTTTGCACCTTTGACATTCACCAGTGCTTTCTTGCCTCCGATGATCTGTCTTGCTCTCTTTGCAGTAGCCATCACGATGGAATATCTGCTGTTAACAACCGGTTCTTCACCGGATTCTACGCCACTGTTTACGACGTTCATCAAATCTGAATAAGATGGATGTAACATATTATTTCTCCTTTCGCCAAAGGCTAAAGTGCCTTCAGTTCCTTTCTCATATTATTAATAAACTCCTCATTTCTGAAAGGGGTGTTATGAGCCGCACCTATAATAGCATGTAACTCCTTCACACATTCTTCCAGCTGATCATTGATCACAATATAATCATACTGTTCAATTCCCTGTGCCTCTTCCATCGCACGGTGCATCCGCTGGTCAATGACTTCCTGCGTCTCAGTTCCTCTGCCGGTAAGTCTCCTGCGAAGCTCCTTCGCACTGGGCGGCATGACAAATAACAGCAATGCCGTCGGAAATTTCTCTTTTATCTTTAAAGCACCCTGAATTTCGATTTCAAGGATGACATCCTTACCTGCTTCTAACTGCTGCTCTACATAAACTCTCGGTGTTCCGTAGTAATTGTCACAGTAACTGGCATATTCAACCAGACCATCCTGCCCTATTTTCTCTTCAAACTGTTCCTTTGTCACAAAAAAATACTCACGGCCATCTTCTTCACCGGGACGGGGATTTCTGGTTGTCATGGAAATCGACAATGCATAATTATCATACTCTTCCATAAGCTTCTTCATCAGAGTTCCCTTACCGGCCCCCGAAAAACCGGATACTACAATCAGTATTCCTTTACGCTTCATCATCGTCTCTGCTTTCTGCCTGCGCTCTCTGTGCAATGGTCTCCGGCAGCAGCGCGGATAAAACAAGCTGGCTGTTTTCCATTACGAGAACGGATTTTGTCTTACGTCCCTGCGTGGCATCAATTGCTGTACCCAGTTCCCTTGCCTTCTGCACCATACGCTTCACCGGTGCGGAATCCGGACTTACTACTGCAATAATTTTGCCTGCATTTACAATATTTCCAAATCCAATATGAATCAATCTGTTCAAAGGACACCTCTTACTCGATATTCTGAATCTGCTCGCGCACCTTCTCGATTTCCGTCTTTAATTCAATCGCACGGTTGGAAATCTCAAGGTCACTTGACTTGGACAGAATAGTGTTCGCCTCACGGTTCATTTCCTGTGCAATGAAGTCAAGTTTCCGTCCGATGCCTCCACCTGCAATGAGGGCATCCCTCGTTGCTTCAATATGGCTTCTTAAGCGCACCAGTTCTTCATCCACACACACCTTATCTGCAAAAATGGTAACCTCCATGAGCAGGCGGCTTTCGTCAATCTTGGTATCTTCTAACAGTTCCTTCACCTTATCGGTCAGCTTCTGCTTATACTCTGCAATAATCTCGGGGGACCGCTCTGTGATAAAATCCACATGGGCAAGCATCCCTTCAAGCTTCTCGCACAGATCGTTTTTCAGGTTCTCACCCTCTTTGATTCTGGTTTCTACAAAGCCTTCTGCCGCCCCCATAATGGCACGGTCAAGTAACTGCCACAATGCTTCCTCATCAATGGTCTGTTCTTCCATGGTAAAGATTTCCGGATATCTGGATAATGCGGATACACGAATATCATTGTCTAGACCGAATTCCTCTGACATCTGATTTAAGTATTTCAGGTATTCTGCTGCAAGCTCCTTATTATACTTGACGCAGACATTAGACTCCGTATAATCCTCATAGGTGATAAAAATGTCCACCTTACCGCGCTGGATATAATTCTTTAACTCATTACGGATCGCTGCCTCAAAGAAATTAAGCTTCTTGGGCATCTTAATGTTTACATCCAAATAACGGTGATTCACGGACTTCATCTCGACGGTGATCTTACGGTCTGCTTCCTGAATCTCGCATCTGCCGAAACCGGTCATGCTCTTAATCATGGTATTTCCCTTCTTTCGTAACGTCCAATACATACCTAATTATTATAGGTGAACGTGCGCTTTCCGTCAAGGCTTTCTCTACAAAACCACTTTAAGATCTCCCATAAATATGCTATACTCTAAACTATTCATAAAAACCTTAAAACACAGGAGTACGACATGGCATTTGATGGAATTACCGTTGCTGCCGTTGCAGCAGAATTAAAAAAGGATCTGTTAAACAGCCGGATCTATAAAATTGCGCAGCCCGAAAGCGATGAGCTGATCCTTACCTTAAAGACCACAGACGGAGGTCAGAAGCGCCTTTTGCTTTCTGCGGACGCTTCCCTTCCGCTCATTTATTTTACCGGTCAGAATAAACCAAGTCCCATGACTGCGCCAAGCTTTACCATGCTTTTGCGCAAGCACCTGCAAAACGGCAGAATTACCGAAATTACCCAGCCGGGCTTAGAGCGTATCATCGAGCTTCATGTAGAGCATTACAATGACATGGGGGATCTTTGTCACAAACGTCTGATCATCGAGCTGATGGGCAAGCACAGCAACATTATCTTCGTGAATGAAGAAAATAAAATCATTGACAGCATCAAGCATATTTCCGGTATGGTAAGCTCTGTCCGTGAGGTTCTTCCCGGACGCGATTATTTCATTCCGGAGACGCAGGACAAGTCCGATCCTCTTACGGTTACGAGGGAAACCTTCTGTGAACGCTTCCTGTCGAAGGCACTTCCTGCCTATAAAGCAATCTACGGTAACTTCACAGGACTCTCTCCTTTTTTTGCACAGGAAATGTGTTATGAGGCCGGTGTGGACGGGGATCTTCCGACCGAATACTTTACCGCTTCCGTCGAAGGACAGCATGCACTTTCCCGGTTATATGACGCCTTTTCCGCATCCGTGCAGCGGATTAAAGAAGCTGATTTTGCACCGGTCATTGTTTATGAAAATGACCGGCCGGTGGAATTTTCCGCTCTCCCTCTATGCAGCTACCCGAAGGAAGAATGTACCCCTTTTTCTTCGATCAGCGAATTGTTAGAACATTATTATGCGGAGAAAAATACTTACACAAGGATCCGCCAGCGTTCGGTAGATCTGCGTAAAATCGTACAGACCATTTTGGAGCGTGATATTAAGAAATACGATCTGCAGCTTCACCAGATGAAGGATACCGAAAAGAAAGAAAAATACAAGGTTTACGGAGAACTGATCAACACCTATGGTTACAACGTGGCTCCCGGAAGCAAATCCATGGAGGCACTAAATTATTATACTAATGAAATGATCACGATTCCTCTTGATCCGCAGCTTACACCGATTGAAAACAGCAAGAAATATTTTGATAAATACGGGAAACTGAAACGTACCTGCGAGGCACTCTCCAGGCTTACGGTCGAAGTCAGGGACGAGATTGATCATCTGGAATCCATCCAGAATGCGCTCGATATTGCACAATCCGAGGATGACCTTGCACAGATCAGGGAAGAAATGATGGAAAGCGGTTATATCCGCCGGAAAGGGAATGCGAAAAAAGCCCGCTTCAAGAGCCATCCGCTTCACTATGTCAATCCGGACGGCTTCCATATTTATGTTGGCAAAAACAATTTCCAGAACGATGAACTGACCTTCCAGTTTGCAACCGGCAATGACTGGTGGTTCCATGCGAAGGGCAGACCAGGCTCCCACGTCATTGTAAAATGCGAAGGACGGGAGCTTACCGATGCCACCTATGAAGATGCCGCCCGCCTTGCTGCCTTTTATTCCAAGGCAAAGGGTCAGTCCAAAATTGAGGTTGATTACCTCCAGAAAAAAAACGTAAAAAAGCCCGGTGGTGCGAAACCAGGCTTTGTAGTATATTATACCAATTATTCAATGTTGATTGATGCCGATATTTCCAGACTGACTTTAGTTGAAGAATGAATCGATTAAGACTCTCACCGAACCATCCGGAGTATTCTTAATCGTCCAGCCAGTAATCCTCATCCTCCGGTGTCGGGAGCGTTGCTTCCGGCACCTTTTTATTACTGTTTTGTATTTTGCCATTCTGTACTTTGGAGCGTTCTGCTGATGTCTTTGCTTTCTTTGCAGGTGTCCTTCCGGGCTGTACATCAGCCGATGAATTAACCGGTGCCTCCGGCTTTAGCAGGTGGGTCTTCTTCGCAATCTTAATCAGAAGCGTACCCTTCGGCAGACTCTTCATCTCCTCTTCCGTAATGGCTCTCCACCGGATCACCAGCACGAAATATACTGCGCAGGCAAGCCCGATCGCAACGGCCAGACACACCAGATTAATGGGAAGCAACCGGTAAAGTCCGAAATAGGTTCCGTATGCTACCGCTCCCATTAATACGGAGCAAAGAACAGGACGGATAAAGGTACGTTCCACTTCCTGCTTATATTTCAAATGTTTACGGACAGAAATTCCATTAAAAATACATAAGAGCAGGGCATAAATGACACTTGAACCCGCGTAGCAGTATAAGCCCCATTCCGGAGCAAGATAAACCATGCCAAGCACCATGATGACCGCATGAATGATCAATGCAAGCAATGCATTGATGATCGGTGTATTCATCTTACCGATCGACTGTAAAACTGCCTGGGTAAGAGTGGATAATCCATATAACACAATCGTTACGGCAAGCACGGCAAGCATCGCTGCGGAAATATCAAGGGATGCCTTCTGGTGGAAAATCACCTGCACACAGGGCCGGCTGAGTACTCCCATTCCCACGGCTGCCGGAATGGAAATAAACATCGTTACCTTTACGGAACGTGACACCTTACTCTTTGCGCCCTCAAGATCTCCACGTGCAAAGTCACTGGAAATACCGGGGATCAGTGCCGTTGCCATCGCACTTGCGAGTGCAATCGGAATATTGGCAAGCTTCGTTGCCTTCGCCATCGCACTTAAATCAAAGGATACGGCTGCTTCGGTCTTCTGTTGTATTGTAAGGGAAATCGTCTGGTAAATCTTCTGATCCAGAAAGGTATTAATGTTATAAATGGCCGTACTTAAAATAAACGGTGTCACCACCATAATAATCATCTTGAAAATTTCTTTGCGGGAATCTTCATGAACCGTCTTATCCCGGTCAATCTGCCGATGGATCATGCCTTTATTCAGCGCATAAACACCCATCATAAAAAGCAATGCAAAAATAACGCCTGCCCCTGTACCGATCGTACCTCCGGCTGCACCGAAGGAAGCCTGCGTGGTTTCGCTCTCTCCCTTTACCATCCTGACAAGGAGATATGCCATCAGGACACTGACTCCGGCATTCACAATCTGTTCCAGGATCTGCGAAACTGAGGTCTGTACCATGGATTTGTGCGCTTGAAAATATCCGCGGAATACGCCAAGGATACCGCTGAAAAATATGGTTGGTGCCAGAATCCTGAGAGGCAGTACCGAGCCCCCGAGGTCTACCATATATGATGCAAAGAAAAACACAAATAAGCTGGCAATTCCACCGACTACCAGCACATAAATCAATGCACACTGAAAAATCCGGTGTGCATTCCGATATTCTCTTTTGGCGAGCTTCTGTGCGATGACCTTCGATACGGCTGACGGAATACTATAGGAAGAAATCAGAAGGACGATACTGTATGCCGTATAAGCATTGCTGTAGTATCCAAATCCTTCATCTCCGATAATATTCGTTAAAGGTGTGTTATACAAAAGCCCGATGATACGGACAATGATTCCGGCTACGGCCAGAATCCCCGCCTGCATAATCAGTCCATCTTTTTTCTTGTTATTCGGCATTCGTTTAACGCTCCCAAAATTACAAGTTTATTATACGTTTCAGATGGACTGCCGTCAACCTGTTTTATTGCACAGCAATCCTCATTACAAGCCAAAAACAGGGGGCGGATCACTACTTCCGCCTCCCTGACCGTATCACTTTATTCTTCCTGCTCATTCTTTATGGCAGATGCTGCTCCATTCACAGTCCCCGCAGATTTCTCTGCCGTGTCCTGCACGCAGGATTCTTGTTTCCACCAAATCCTCCAATTCATGAAATGACAGTTTCTGACCACTTTCCAGACCACAATATGCCAGCACACCGGCATCATAAGCGTCCACCTTTCCATAGGTCTCACAGTTCCCGTTCAGGTTGTGAGGACAGGCACTGCAGATGTCATCGGTCCGGGTTACCAGCTCCAGCAAAGCTTCTCCATTATTTTGAAGAAGTTCTTCCTTCACCTGCGCCATATGCTCGGAAAAGGTATTGCTATACCCTTTCCCTTCGAAGAAATAAAGGCACATTCCATGATGGGGCCGGATGCGGTGTACTATTTCAGGTTCCTTCCTCTTAGTTCTCATTCAGCTTCAGCGCCTTACCAAGTCTCTTGCTTAAAGCAAGTGCCAGTCCGATCTTAATCAGATCCGGAATAATAAAAGGAATGACACACCAGCCAAGTACTGTTGCAAGCCCTACTGCACCGGAATTTCTGGCATATACCACCATAAACCATACGGTTCCGATCGCATAGCATACAATCAGACCAAGAACCATGGATAATCCCAGTACCCAGGTCTTCTTTCCAAGAAGCGCTTCCATCAGCCACATTAATAAAGCAGAAAATAAAAAGCCGACAATATACCCACCGGTCTGACCAAGAAGAACTCCAAATCCACCGGAGAAACCGGCAAATACCGGAATACCGACTGCACCAAGCAGAATATAAATCAGTACGGAAAGACTTCCTCTGTACATGTTGTTGGGGATATCAAGAAAATCAAAGACCAGC
>USDI01000054.1 GCA_900553305.1 uncultured Lachnospiraceae bacterium | reverse complement strand
ATATCAATTCCGTTATGGAACTGCTGTGTACCCAGAATCGGGTGCGTACGGTTACCATAGTCATCCGAAATTCTTGTGTAGGATGGTGCCGGCCATGCAAACACACCACCATCGTATCTTCTTCCCTGTTCTGCGGCAAGCTTCTTACGTTCTTCGGCAACAATTGCTTCCAACGCTTTAATGGTTTCGTTCTGCTCGGCAATATCTGCCTCATACTCCTTGATTGCCTGTTCCTTGCTCTGGATGTCAGAGGACATCTTATACATTTCATTCTGTTTGGCACCGATCAGTTCATTTAAGGAAGCTTCTTCCTTTTCAACGGTCGCCTTCGCCTCATCCAGAACGCTCTTTTCTTCTTCCAGACTCTCCTTACACAGAGAAACATAATTGGCATGCGCCACATATTCATCCAGAAGTTTACGGTCATATTCGGAAAGCATCTGGATATAGTCTGCTTTATTCAGCATATCTCCAAAAGAGCTGGAACTGAAAAGCAGTTCCATATAGATCGTGTCGCCCCGTTCATACATGAATTTGATACGGGTTTTCATTGCCTCATACTGCTCCTGCTGGACACGCTGTGCCTCCTCCAGCTCTGCCGTCTTATCTTCAATTTCTTTTTCTTTTTCTGTAATAAGGTCATTCAGTTCGTTGATCTTCTCCTGAATTGCCGTCAGATCTGCATCCAATTCCTGCACATAAGCCGCCAGATCCTGCTTGGATTTTTCAAGTTGTTCCTTCAGTTTCTTAACATCCGTCAGGCTGTTCTGCAGTTGTTTCTTCTCCTGTTTGGCCTTATCAATCTCCTGTTCCTTCTCCTTGATGACGCTATTGGTCAGTTCACTGGCATATGTGGTAAGTGCCGGTTTCGCAAATATTCCTAAAACCAGCACCACACAAAGGAACAGGCCGATCCACTTCGTTGTACGTTTCATACTCTGTCCTTATCTATTAAACCCGCAGATGTTTTCTTACCGTTGTAATACTTCCAAGGAAACCGATTCCGATACCAATGAGAAGGGATAACGGAAGCAATGTCTTAAAGATCGTATCGACCGGTAAGAATGCCAGAATCGTTGTTAAAATACTAAATCTCTGTTCAATGTATTCAATTACCTTATTATATAAGAGATAAATAATTCCTAACGGGATCAGCGCTCCAATCGCACCAATCAGCATACCTTCAATGACAAACGGCGCACGGACAAAGTAGTCTGTTGCTCCAATATATTTCATAATCGTAATCTCTTCCTTACGAACGGAAATACCGATCGTTACGGTATTACTGATCAGGAATACGGATACCGCAAGCAGAATTGCAATAATACCAATGGAAACATAGGCAATCAACGCATTCACACCGGTCAGTGCCGATGCCGTCACTTCGGAGCGGTTTACTTCACGTACACCCTCCAGTCCTTCCAGATAAGAAACCAGTGTCGGCTGCATGGAAATATCATTCATATAAATTTCATAGCTGGCAGAATCTGCAAGCGGATTCTCAGTAAACCCATCCTCGTATCCCTGAAGATATTCGTCCTTAAAACTGTTCCATGCATCATCTGCGGAAATAAATTCTTTCTTGGAAACCTCCGGACGCTTATCAATTAATGCTCCGATCTCTTCAATCCGTTCCTGACTGATTCCCTCGTCAAACAGAACCGTCACGCAGACGCCTTCCTGCGCGGTTCTCACAATGTTCTGAAAGTTCATCAGTACCGAGTAGAACAGACCAAACAGGAACAGACATGCCCCGATCGTTGCGATAGAGGCCAGTGAGAACCATTTATTACGGAATATATTAATAAATCCCTGCTTAATCGTATAAAACAATGTACTAATCTTCATCGATATAAACACCCTTCTCTTCGTCGCTCACAATAATACCCTTTTTCATGGTAACGACTCTTTTCTGCATTGCATTTACAATTTCCCTGTTGTGGGTAACGACCAGTACCGTCGTACCATTCTCATTAATCTGTTCCAAAAGCTTCATAATTTCCCAGGAATTCTTCGGATCCAGATTACCGGTCGGCTCATCCGCAAGCAAAATGCTCGGCCGGTTCACCAGTGCTCTTGCAATCGCCACACGCTGCTGCTCACCACCTGATAACTGGCGAGGCTTCGCCTTATACTTACCGGCAAGACCTACGGTAGCCAGAATGCTCGGTACATTTCGCTTGATTTCCTTTCCGGGTGTCTGCACAATACGTTGTGCAAACGCTACGTTCTCATACACATTACGATCCTTCAAAAGACGGAAATCCTGGAACACAATTCCTAAATTCCGGCGGAATTTCGGGATCTTACGATGCCGGATCCTCAAAAGATCATAACCCATGACACTGATTTCACCAGATGTCGGAACAAGCTCTCTTAAAAGAAGCTTAATCATGGTAGACTTACCGGATCCGCTGTCGCCTACGATAAATACGAATTCACCCGGCTTAATATGCAAATCTATTCCATTCAGGGCAGGCGCACCTGTTGCGTATGCCTTGGTCACATTCGTCATGGAAATAATATCTTCATTCCCTGCTCCCTGTTTCTTTTTTCTTCTATTCCTTGGTTCACTCTTAGCCACTATATTCACCGCCTGTATCTTAATATTCAAAGTTTTCCATAAAGTTCATGTATTTCACAACCATCAGTGCAATCCGGAAGGTAATGGCATCCTCAAAGATACGAAGATCCAGTCCTGTCGTTTTCTGCAGCTTATCCAGACGATAAACCAGCGTATTACGATGGATAAACAACTGTCTCGATGTCTCCGATACATTCAGACTGTTCTCGAAAAACTTCTGAATGGTTGTCAGTGTCTCTTCATCAAAATCATCCGGGCTCTTATCACCGAAAATTTCTTTAATAAACATCTTGCACAGAGGAATCGGGAGCTGATAAATCAGACGTCCGATACCGAGCTGGTTATAGGCAATAATGCTTCTGTCATCAAAGAAAATCTTACCGACATCCATTGCCATCTTGGCTTCCTTATAGGAACGGCTGACCTCTTTAATTTCCTTCACAACAGTTCCGTATGCAACACGGATTCCGGTCATGCCTTCCTTCTTCAAAAAGCTCTCCATCGCTCTGGCAGCCTTCTCAATCTCCTTCACGCTGTCGCCTTCCGAAAGATCCTTAACAACAATAACATCCCTTTCATCCACAGCCGTGATAAAGTCCAGGCTGTTCACTCCGAGGAACCCCCGGAGCATCTCAAGAATATTGCTATCCTTGTTATCTGTCTCTACGATCATGGCCACACGGTTTACTTCCGTTTGAATATGTAATTTCTTTGCCCTGCTGTAAATATCAATTACCAACAGATTATCAAGGAGCAGATTCTTGACAAAGTTATCCTTGTCAAACCGTTCCTTATAGGCAATCATCAGATTCTGGATTTGAAAGGCGGCCATTTTCCCTACCAGATATGCATTCTCATCCGAACCAATCGTTACCAGAACATATTCCGGCTGCTGGTCGTCATAAATCTTAAAAAACTGACATCCCTGAATCTCCTGGGAATCTGCCTGGGATTTCACAAATTCAACTGCTTCCTTACGTCCCCCGAACGGTATCTCAGCAGTAGTTGCTACTTCCTTGCCCTCTGTATCAAGTACCTCAAAATCCACACGTGCAATTGTCTTCAAACCATCAATGGTATTCTGCAAAATCTGATTTGAGATCATATACCCCCCTCTCTGCAGCCATGCTACAACTTCATTATGCACATTAACCAATACATTAAATGTTTTTTTGTTATTTATAGTAATACTCATTCTATTTTAATACATATGTACAAAAAAATCTACTAAAAATTGTGATTTTTTTGTGTATTTTTTCTGTACTTTCCACACTGTTTTTCAGGCATTTTTTACTTTACTATTTCTTATGTGAAGTGCTATACTGACTGTATAGATAAAAGGAAAGGAGAGATTCTATGAATATTCCTGAATTATCTACCGCAATGGCAAATGTGAATCTGCAGAATCAGGTCGGAGTTGCTGTTTTAAGTAAGGCTCTCGACTCCACCGAACAATCCGGTTCCAGTCTCATCAACATGCTGGACCGCTCCATGGAGCTATCTGTGAATCCGAATATTGGCAGCAATTTTGATATGTATGTTTAAGGGCAACCGACAGACATCACATATTCATAACCATATATATAACGAACAAGGACACGCATCTGCGTGTCCTTATTTATTCCTCGATCACTTATCCGATGAAAGCTGATAAATCTTATGTTCTTCCACCTTAATCAGGCGCTGCCTGTATAGGTTGCCTGCCGCACGCTTGAATTCATTCTTGCTCATACCGGTCAGTTCATTGATCTTTTCGGGAGAAGACTTATCCCCAACGGGCAGCTCACCTCCCTGCTCTTCCAAAAGCTTCAGAAGTTTCTGCGCATCCTCATTCATCTGGATGTACGCTTTCTCCCTAAGGCTTAGGGACAGCTTCCCATCCTTCAGCACTTCCGTAACACGGGCTTCCACGGTATCTCCAACCTTTGCATTTCCCAAAGGTTCCTTCTTCGGAATCAAAGCAGAATAACAGTTATCCACTGCTACAAATGCACCGAAATTATCACTGATTTCATAAAGTGTTCCGGTTACCTTCTGATCCTTTTCATAAGGACTGTCCGTGCGCAGATAATGATAGACCTTCATCGTCGCACACAAACGCTTACTCTTATCGAGATATAAAGCAACCAGACATTCCTCTCCGGGGCGTACCTTTCTTACCTGTTCCCGGAACGGAAGCAGCAGATCCTTCTCAAGCCCCCAGTCAAGGAATGCTCCGATTTTACCATTTTCCTTCACACAAAGCAGGGCAACCTCTCCTAAAGAAATCTTTGGCTGCCGCACGGTTGCAATCATCCGGTCCTTGGAATCACGGTAAAGAAATACTTCGATTTCATCCCCGATCTGTGCATTCTCCGGAACTTCCTTCCGGGGCAAAAGCACCTTTTCTTCCGAATCCGCTTCCTGCTTTTTGGCAAGATAGACTCCGAACTCTACTTTCTTTACTATTGTGAGCAATTGTCTTTTTCCAATTTCCAACATGAATGTTCCTCTTTAACTTTCTGATACCTTTTAATTTTCCATCTTGCTAAGGTAATCTTTCACCGCCAGTATTACAGACTTTGTATTTTCAATCTGCTCCATAGTTTCTTCTTTAGAAGCAATATAAAAATCATCATAGTCACTTTTTTCTCTTTTTTTGCTGCAGGTGTGCCAGCTTACGCCCAATCTCTCTTGGAACTTTTTCAGTTGCAGCATAGGTTCTGTTGAAATAAGCAACCACATCCTTATGTCTCTTAAAATCGACCTCCTCTAATGCCAAAAGAGCCTCTATCGCATAAAACGCTGCATAATAAGATCGGTTGATCGCATCTCTGTACAATCCCTTTTCCATGCAATCTTCCGCAACCGTCAGGCTGTCCTCTGAATTTTTCATTCTATAGTTGCATAAATCAACTCTTCTTTCATCCAGCAAGTACAATTCCCTCCTTTTTGACATTATCATAATAAGGTAAGGCTCCCAGCCAGTAATTAAAATGGTCTTCATTCTTAACATTTACACTTATCGCGATTCCATAAGTCATCTCATATTCAAAGGCAATATCATATACTTCATTTTCAAGCCTTTTAATCTCATCATCTGATAAGGAGGTCAATATCATAAGATCCATGTCCGAGTTCACTTTAAAATCGCCTCGGGCATAGGAGCCATATAGAATAATTTTCCTGAGTGATTTGCCAAACATCTTCTGCATCTCATTTGTAAAGGATTCCAATATTTCCCTTTTGTCTTCCATAACACCTGCCTCCTTTTCATCTATAATTATACATAGTATACCACATATGTACGCTCTTCTTCCAGTAACAATTATAGTACAACAAAACCCCGAAGGAATCTCCTTCGGGGTCTGTAGCAGGGCTACAAGGATTCGAACCTTGAAATGACGGAGTCAGAGTCCGTTGCCTTACCGTTTGGCGATAGCCCTATGCGCTGTTACCTTTGGTATTATACATAATATATGCAGGTTTGGCAAGTACTTTTTTCGTTATTTTTTTATCAGGTTGTATTTTTTTAGATACTTATGTTTTTCTTACCCGAAAACCCTTAACATTTCAGCGGAAATTTGGTATGGTTGATGCATAATGTATGATTTTGGGAGGTTACTATGAGATACTTTTTTACCGGTAAAATTGAGAAGAAGGACAATCTCTTCTGCATCCGTATTCCGTTTAATGTATGGGAAGTATGCAAGCAACGTGACATCATTCAGGGCGACCTGATTCTGGACAATAAACATATCGACTGTGAACTTCTTCCGGAGGATAAAGGTAACTATAAGATTCACTTAAGAGATGAGGACGTGGCTCACATTGATGTGACACAACCCCATAAGATTCTCCTTCATATCGGATCCAGCTTAATTAAAATGGACCAGAACAGTCCCTATAGCTTCGACAATCCGATTCGGAAGATTGACCACATTGATATTATCATCCAGCCGGAAGATGGTTTATGCGGACAGACCTGTGTTGCCATGCTGGCAGGAGTTACCATTGCAGAGGTGATCAGCGTTATGGACTGCCGCGAATGGCAGGCCACAATGGGACGTGTCATTTCCGCCTTGAATTATTACGGTATTGATCACAGCGATGTGATCATGTATACCGAAGGAGAAGAAGCTACTCTTCCTAAATGCTGTATTATGATGGAGAAGATGGGCCGCTATTGTCATTACCTCATTCACTTTGATGGTAAATTCTATGATTCCAATCTGGGGATCCTCAACGAGTACGATACCAGCAAATTACTGGGATATCTGGAAGTTAAGGTAAACTAAACCAATCCCAGGTTGTTATATTGTATCATTATAAAGCACAAACTCCCGTATCCGGCCCGGCACCGGTATACGGGAGTTCTTATTTTTATTTCAGTTTCATAATCTTATTACCATTCTGCATGGCTGTGTCTGATCACCTAAACCTCAAACATCAGATCAGCATAGGTCGGCATCGGCCACATATCCTTTTCTACCAGCATTTCAAGACGGTCAATCGGAGCACGTAAGGCTTCCATATCCTCCTTGATGACATCCTTATAAAAGAATGCCTTTTCTCTTGCATTGGCAATCTCTCCGGCCTTCTCCTCATCCATCTTCAATGCTTCCAGTGCCAGCTTTGCGGTCTTCAGTTCCCTGGACACCTCATTCAGCAGCTCCTCCTGAACAGAAGCATCCGCACCGGCCTCTGTTACGGCAATGACTGCATCGGCCAGCTTCTTACTGTAGGATACACACACCGGAAGCAGCTGGCGGGAAGCCATATGAATCATCGTAAGAGCTTCAATGTTCAGTGTCTTTGCATAGGTTTCATAAAGGATTTCTTCCCTGGATTCCAGCTCTGCCCTCGTAAAGATCTTAAACTTTTCAAACAACTTTACCGCTTTATCCGTTGTCAGGGTATCCACCGCATCCACCATGGATAACAGATTCGGCAATCCACGGCGCTTTGCTTCTTCTATCCATTCCGGAGCATACCCATTACCATTAAAGATAATTCTCTGATGCTCGGTAAAATATTTCTTAATCAGGTCATGTACTGCCTGATCGAAATCCTCTGCCTGTTCCAACTCATCTGCCGCTTCGCAGAAAGCCTCTGCTACAATCGCATTCAGTGTCGTATTCGGGCTTCCCACGGAATCAGAAGAACCTACGCTTCGGAATTCAAATTTATTGCCGGTAAAGGCAAACGGCGAGGTACGGTTACGGTCAGTAGCATCCTTTGCGAAATCAGGGATCGCAGACACACCGGTCTCCATCTTACCGCCCTCGAGGCAATGAGAGGCTTCCCCCGTTTCTACAAGCTGCTTTACCACATCTTCCAGCTGTTCTCCCAGGAATACGGACATAATTGCCGGCGGTGCCTCATATCCGCCAAGACGATGATCGTTTCCAACATCGGACGCGCTCTGACGCAGCAGATCCGCATGGACATCCACTGCCTTGATAATGCAGGCAAGCACCAGAAGGAACTGGATATTCTCATTCGGGGTTTCACCCGGATCCAGCATATTCACGCCATTATCGGTCGTCAGTGACCAGTTATTGTGTTTACCGGAACCGTTCACACCGGCATATGGCTTTTCGTGGAGCAGGCAGGTCAGATTATGACGCTCTGCCACCTTCTTCATGGTCTCCATAATGAGCTGATTGTGATCTACCGCAACATTGGCTGTTTCATAGATCGGAGCCAGCTCATGCTGTGCCGGAGCCGCCTCATTGTGCTGCGTCTTCGCTGTAACGCCAAGCTTCCACAACTCCAGATTAATATCTTTCATATAAGCGCCGATCCGCTCCCGGATGGTTCCGAAATAATGATCATCCATTTCCTGGCCCTTCGGGGCAGGCGCTCCAAACAGGGTTCTTCCTGCAAAAATCAGATCTTCACGTTTCAGATAATTATCCCGGTCAACCAGGAAATATTCCTGCTCTGCACCAACACTCGGAATGACTCTCGTTGCTTCCGTATTGCCAAACAGGCGCACAATACGAAGAGCCTGCTGGCTGATCGCTTCCATGGAACGCAGAAGCGGTGTTTTCGTATCCAGAGCCTCTCCTTTATAGGAACAGAATGCAGTCGGAATGCAAAGAATTACGCCCGTTGCGTCCTCGCGCAAAAATGCCGGAGACGTAATATCCCATGCGGTATAGCCACGCGCTTCAAAGGTTGCACGAAGTCCGCCCGAAGGGAACGAAGAAGCATCCGGCTCACCTTTAATGAGCTCTTTGCCGGAAAATTCCATCAGCATTTTACCATCCACATCCGGATGTGTGATAAAAGAATCATGCTTTTCAGCCGTAATACCGGTGAGCGGCTGAAACCAGTGTGTATAATGGGTTGCACCGTTTTCAACAGCCCAGTCCTTCATGGCTTTGGCTACCACATCTGCTGTTGCCGGAGAAAGTTCACCGCCGCAATCCATTACCTTGATTACTTCTTTGTAAACATTCTTTGGAAGGCGTTCCCGCATGGTCGCACGGGTGAACACCCTGCTGCCAAAGAGTGCCTCGACATCTTTCACATCATTCATTGTTTTCCTCCCTCTATATCTTCTTTGTGAACACGAAGAAGATCAAATACCGCAGGCACGGTACTTAATTCCACATATAAAACCTGCTGGGGATGAGGCGCGCTTTCTACCTGCTGCCCATCCTCTGTTCTTAAGGATAACACGGAAGCTTCTATGTTGTCACCATTGGGTTTCATAATTTCGATGCAGTCGCCCACACAAAATTTGTTCTTCTGTGTGATTTTCGCAAGTCCCTCTTCGGTAACTTCTTCAATGCTCCCCAGATAAATATATTCGTTGATATAGGTATTGGAATCATAAATCTGCGTATTCTCATCCGGTTTTCCAAAATAAAAGCCCGTTGTAAACTGACGGTACGTGCACTTGGAGATTTCCTCCTTGTACCAGTCCATATTGGCACGATATTTCTCCTCGGATTCGAGATAGTCATCAATCGCTTTCCGGTAGGTTCTGGCAACTGTTGCCACGTAAAGCGCTGTTTTCATACGGCCTTCAATTTTAAAGCTGTCAATTCCCGCTTCGATCATCTCCGGAATATGTTCAATCATGCACAGATCCTTGGAGTTAAAGATATAAGTTCCGCGCTCGTTCTCATATACCGGGAAATACTCGCCCGGACGCTTTTCCTCCATAACGGAGTATTTCCAGCGGCAGGGATGCGTACAGGCTCCCTGGTTGGCGTCTCTTCCGGTAAAAAAGCTGCTGAGCAGGCATCTTCCCGAATAGGAAATGCACATTGCTCCATGGATAAAGCTTTCAATCTCAAGATCCTCCGGGATATGCTCACGGATCTCTTTAATCTCAGCAAGAGACAGCTCTCTTGCCGATACCACACGTTTCGCCCCCTGCTGATACCAGAACCGGTAGGTCATATAATTCGTATTATTGGCCTGCGTGGAAACATGAATGTCAATTTCCGGGCAGATTTCACGTGCAAGGGTAAACATCCCCGGATCCGCAATAATCAGGGCATCCGGCTTTAATTCCTTCAGTTCCTTAAAATACTCCCTTGCTCCATCAAGGTCACGGTTATGTGCCAGAATATTGGCAGTCACATGAACCCGCACTCCTCTCTCATGGGCAAAGGCGATTCCTTCCTTCATGCTCTCTTTATCAAAATTCCTGGCTTTTGCGCGAAGTCCGAACGCTTCGCCTCCGATATATACTGCATCTGCTCCAAAAAGCACGGCAGTTTTTAAAACCTCCAGTGAACTGGCAGGTATCAAAAGTTCCGGTTTTCTCATTCTGTCTCCTTGATTGTTCCTGCTATTTATATACTTTTATACCTTATTTATGTTCCGATCGATCCAATCTCTTGTCTGTCCTCAAATATGGAATCTGCTTACGGCTTGCGGATGCGCACGCTGATGGTCATTCCATCACCTACCGGCAGAATATCCGTACGCAGCTCCTCATGATGCTTTAATTCATACAGATAATCCCGCATCCGGGCATGAATCGTGCGGTTTCTTCTCGTTACCGCAAACCGCGACTCACAGACATCCCCATCCTGAAGCACATTATCCGAAAGCAGTGTGCCTCCCACCGGCATTAATTTCAGGATATCCGGAAGGAAGTGGATATACTGTCCCTTCGCCGCATCCATAAAAATCAGGTCATACGGTCCTTCCAGCTCTTTCAGGATTTCTGTGGCATCCCCCTCTAACAGGGTAATCCGGTCTTCCCTGCCCGCCTTTTTGAAATTCTCTTTTGCAAGGGGAATCCGCTTTTCATACTTTTCAATTGTTGTAATATGGCAGTCTGCCGGTCCGTATTCTGCCATCAGTAACGCAGAAAAACCAATGGCCGTTCCCACCTCTAAGATCTGCTTTGGCTGCTGCATAGCAAGAAGCACCTTCAAAAAGCTCTGCATCTGAGGTCGGATAATGGGTACATTGGTTTCCTTCGCATATCGCTCCAATTCTGTAAGAAAGGGAGTATTCCCTGTATCCAGGGAATGAATGAATGTACTGATTCTTTCGTCTGTAATCACCGTCTATTCTCCCGTTTCTGTTAATTCTGAGGATTCTGCCGTATCTTCCGGAAGTACCTCTACTTCCATATCCTCATTGCCTAATTCTTCTGTATCAATTTCCTCTTCGGACTGGTCTGTGGTATCTCCGGTCTCAGCATTGGGTGCAACGGTATTGCTGTTTTCTTCCTCGCTTTCACCCGCAAGGATTTCAAGCATTTCTTCTGCCTTCATATCGGTACTCAGATCGTAAATTCCGGGCTTAATCTTATTGTGTTGCGCAGACAAAAGCTCCTGCACGATAAACAGCCGGTAATCGGAAATTAATCCCTTTTCTTCGAGCATCTTCGCAATATCTGTTATATCTGCATCCTCAGCAATTCCCACGGTAATCGTCCGTCCTCCGGTTATGGACATCGGTTCGTCCGCAAATACACGGTAGCCGAAATCATACGCTTTCGTTGCGCCCTTAAACACCAGGATAATCGCGGCCGCAAGCACTAAAACCTTAATGATCGTTTCGATTACTGTTCCAATTAATGCTTTTGCATTCATAATGTTACTGCCTTTCTCATGCCTTACAACCATTCCAAACAGTTGCCTTATTCAAAGTTCAGCCCATCTACAATCAGGGCATTAATTTCCTGCATCATCCGGCAAAGGGCAAGCTCTGCCGTCAAAAAATCATCTACAATCACATTTTCATCAGCACCACTCTGCCCTGCCGCAGATTCTTTTT
>USDI01000053.1 GCA_900553305.1 uncultured Lachnospiraceae bacterium | reverse complement strand
TCTTGTAGTCGATGGCCTCAATCACTTTTTGCTCGTCGATGTGGCGTGGCAGAGAGAGCATTACGAGAAGCCGAGCGTTAAGCGTAAGAAAAAGTCAGAAGCAGCAAGAAAACGTAAATACAACTAATTAAAGTAAACGTGAGCCCTTGGATAAAACTAAGGGCTTTCTTGTTACTTAAATCATATTTGATTCAGGATGAGGGGATTTTTATGTGGACGAAAGAGATGTTTGGAACCGATGTGTATCATCTGGTTGCAGCGTTTATTATTTATAGTATGCTGGGGTGGCTTGTAGAGTCGATCTATATGTCTATCTGTAATAAGAAGTTAACGAACCGTGGTTTCGGCAAGGGACCGTTCTGCCCGATCTATGGATTCGGAGCAGTCATCGGATATCTGGTGCTTCGGCCGTTATCCAGTAATCCGTTCCTTCTTTACTGCGCAGGGGCAGTCATGGCTACAGCATTTGAATATCTGGTAGGCAGGCTGATGCTTAAGATTTTCGGTGAAGTCTGGTGGGATTATACGAATAAGCCGTGTAACTTCCAGGGACTCATCTGTCTGGAGAGTACCATTGCATGGGGCTTTTATGCAATTATCATTATCACCTTCCTGCATGGCAAGGTCATGGGAATCATTGACCGCTACGATATGCAGCTTGGAAAACGCTTCTGTGTGATCGTGCTTTGTATTGTGACGATTGATTATCTGTTCCAGTTTGCGAAGCTGTTCGGGGCTGATATGAAAAAGAGCAGGGAACGCATTACGGAACTGTACGAGAGCATCCGCACGAAGTGGTAGATACCAATTCGTTTATATATTTCATTTTTAAAGTAGCAGGAACATATTTATAGGTATAGAGTTTTGTCGGGGAGAAGATTGCCTTGAGAACAATGATGAAGAAACTACTATGCGGTATGATAACGTTCCTGCTGTTTGTGTCTGTACCGGTTCCTGCTATGGCGGCACCGGAAATTGATGCGCCGTCGTATATTCTGATGGAAGCTTCCACGGGGAAAGTAATCTGTGAGCAGAATGCAGACGAACGGAGAAGTCCTGCCAGTATTACGAAAATCATGACCTTGCTGCTGATCTTTGATTATCTGAATACGGGGCGTGTGACCCTGCAGAGCGAGGTGACGACCAGTGCCTATGCGAAGTCCATGGGTGGTTCACAGGTGTTTCTGGAAGAAGGAGAAGTACAGACACTGGAAACCATGATTAAATGTATTGCGGTAGCTTCCGGAAACGATGCGAGCGTGGCTGTGGCAGAGTTCCTGGCAGGCAGTGAATCAGAATTCGTGAAGCTGATGAATCTGCGGGCCGAGGAGCTTGGCATGGAGAACACCCACTTTGAGGACTGCTGCGGACTTACGGATTCGGACGGCCATTATTCCAGTGCGAGGGATGTGGCAATCATGTCACGGGAGCTGATTACGAAGCATCCGGAGGTACTTAATTATACCGGCATCTGGATGGAGGATATTGTGCATGAAACGGCGCAGGGTACCTCCAACTTTACCCTGTCCAGTACGAATAAACTTCTGAAAATGTATGAATACACCACCGGCCTGAAAACCGGTTCCACCAGTAAGGCAAAATACTGTCTGTCTGCAACCGCAAGCAAAGACAATATTGATCTGATTGCCGTTGTCATGGGCTCTTCCAATAATAAGGTGCGGTTCCAGGATGCTATGTCGTTACTTACTTACGGTTACAGCATCAGTTCCCTTTATGAGGATAAGAATGAAGAACAACTGCCAAATCTTACCGTAAACGGCGGTGTGGAGGATACCGTCGCGCTTTCCTATCAGGGACCGTTCCGGTATCTGGATACGGAAGGGCAGGCGTTATCCGGAATTGAGAAGAAGATCGTGCTGCCGGAAAGCGTCGAAGCACCGGTGCAGGAAGGTGAGGCGGTCGGAGAAGCCGTGTACTTATTAAACGGAAACCGGATCGGCAGTGTTTCGATTCTGACCGGGCAGGCCGTTGACAAGGCAGTTTACAAAGACTATTTGCAAAAAGTATGGAGAATGTTTTATACTGTTTAAACAGGAAAAGAAATGGTCCATATCGGAAAGGATGGAATATGATCAAAATACTGTTGCTGCTTATCGTAATCCTTGCTCTCTTTTTTAGCATGGTTATGGTGATTGACTGTAACCGGTTTGTCATACGGGAATACCACTGTGAAGATAAGAGGCTTTTTAAGCCTCTTAAAATTGTGCAGTTATCGGACCTTCATAACAAGTCCTTTGGGAAGGACAACAGCCGTCTGATCCGTGCCATCCGGGAACAGAATCCGGATCTCATTATTGTGTCCGGCGACATGTACACCTCCCTCCTTGGAAAGGAAACAGAAACGGCGCAGAAGCTGATGGAAGAGCTTGCAAAGAGCTATCCCGTTTATTATGCCAATGGCAATCATGAGCAGAAGACCAAGGAAGAAACAGAAGAATTTGGCAGTCTGTATGAGGACTACCGGAAAAGATTATCCGGAATGGGAGTTCATTTTCTTTCCAATGAGCATGTTTATCTGAAGGATTATAATATCAGCCTGTATGGACTGGAAATTCACAGGCATTATTACCGGAAATTCCGTAAGCAGATACTGGGAGCGGATCGGGTGCAGGAGTATCTGGGAGTACCGGATCCGGGCTCCTTTCATATAATGATTGCCCATAATCCGGATTTCTTTGAGGACTATGCGGCGTGGGGCGCGGACCTTGTATTTGCCGGGCATGTGCATGGCGGGCTGATGCGGCTTCCTGTTCTTGGAGGAGTGATTGCCCCTTCCATGAAGCTGTTTCCGAAGTATGACGGAGGAGAGTTCCGTGAGGACAATGCAACGATGATTTTAAGCCGTGGTCTGGGGACGCATACGCTTCCGATCCGTATTTTCAACCCGGGTGAACTCGTGGTTGTGAAGTTGACGCCTTAAACGAGAAATGGTAAACTGATAAAGTTGTGATTTGGTAAATGAAGTTCTGAATTGTTATATAATTTTTTAATGATAAGATCTGGTAAGGGGTACATTATGGAGAAACTGAATACAAAATTATTTGATCATACGATATTAAAGGCAGATGCCACAAAGGAAGCAGTCCTTAAGGTCTGCAGGGAAGCGAAGGAATACGGTTTTATGTCCGTGTGCGTGAACAGCTTTTATACGGCGCTTGTGAAGAAGGAACTGGAGGGGACAGACGTAAAGGTCTGTACCGTAGTCGGATTCCCGCTCGGACAGATGAGCACGAAAGCAAAAGCTGCGGAGACTGCGATCGCAGTCGGGGATGGTGCGGATGAAATTGATATGGTCATCAATGTTGCCGCATTAAAGGATGGCGAAGAAGAAACGGTTTATCAGGACATTCTGGCAGTCCGCAAGGCATGTGAGAAGAAGACACTGAAGGTCATTATCGAGACCTGTCTGTTAACGGATGAGGAGAAGCGGACAGCCTGCCGGCTTGCCGAAAAGGCAGGAGCAGATTTTGTGAAGACTTCAACCGGATTTTCCACAGGCGGGGCAACCGCAGAGGATGTCGCTCTGATGCGCGGTGAAGTCGGGACACGCTTAGGCGTCAAGGCTTCCGGTGGAATCCGGGATAAGGAAACCGCACAGAGAATGATCGATGCCGGAGCAAGCCGTCTCGGAACGAGTGCAACGATTGCAATCTGCAGCTAAAGGAGCATTGATATGGCAATATCGGTAAAGCTGGAGGCCTTTGAAGGCCCCTTAGATCTACTGTTACATCTGATTGAAAAGAATAAAGTCGATATTTATGATATCCCCATCGTGATGATTACGGAGCAGTATCTGGATTACATAAAAGCCATGGAAACGGAAGACATGAATGTGATGAGTGAATTCCTTGTCATGGCTGCAACACTCCTTGATATTAAATGCCGGATGCTTCTTCCGAAGGAAGTCAATGAAGAGGGAGAAGAAGAGGATCCGAGAGCAGAGCTTGTACAGAAATTACTGGAATACAAGATGTACAAGTATATGGCGTATGAATTAAAGGATCGTCAGGTGGATGCGGCAAAGACCTGGTTTAAGGACAAGACCCTGCCTAAGGAGATCGAGGATTACCGTCCTCCGATTGATATGCGGGAGCTTTTGGGAGATGCAAACTTAGGGAAGCTGCAGGAGCTTTTCCATATGGTGATGCGCCGGCAGGAGGACAAGATTGACCCGGTGCGAAGTACCTTTGGCAAGATCGAAAAGGATGAAATCGACATGGATTTAAAGACCGCTTATGTGGAGGATTATGTTCTGACACATAAGAAGTTCAGCTTCATGGATCTGATGGAGAAGCAGCGCAGTAAGATGGAGATTATTGTCACCTTTATGGTGATTCTTGAGCTTATGAAGATGGGCAAAATCACGATTGTGCAGGAAAATATCTTTGATGATATCTGGATTACATCAAAGGCAGGATAGAGAAAGAGAGTTTTAGGATGGATAAGAAGGAACAGAAAGCCATACTCGAGGCTGTTTTATTTACCATGGGAGAAGCCGTTGAGACCGAACGGCTTGCAGCGGTGCTGGAAATCGGTAAAAAGGAAACAAAAGAGCTTTTGCTGGAAATGAAAGCAGACTATGACAGGGCGGAAAGAGGAATTACCCTCATGGAGTTAGAGGATTCCTTCCAGATGTGTACGAAGTCCGAAATGTATGAGTATCTGATTAAAATTGCAAAGACACCGCGTAAGTATGTACTGACCGATACGCTTTTGGAAACATTGTCCATTATTGCCTATAAGCAGCCAATCACCAGAGCGGAAATCGAACGTGTCCGTGGGGTGAGCTGTGACCATGCCGTGAACCGCCTTTTGGAATTCGGACTGATTGCGGAGATCGGACGTATGGATGCACCCGGTAAGCCGCTTCTGTTCGGTACAACCGAGGAGTTTTTAAGAAGCTTTGGCGTGAAGTCCATAGAGGAACTGCCGGAATTATCCGCTGTCCAGATCGAGGAATTCAAGCAGCAGGCAGAAGCCGAAGTGGACGGCGACGTTCAGGTGGATGTATAAAGCAGGAAATGCCGGATACTCTGCCGGATGCAGTAAGGAAGCGTAATGGCATCGACAGAATCCGGAACATGGATGCTTTCCTTATAGTACAGGGTATCATCGAGATAATAACGGATTTCACCGATTTGCTGGCCGCTCTGTACGGGGGCGGTTAAGGTCTTTTCATATTCATATTGTACCTGAAAATGTTCTCCTTGTTTAAGGAGAATTTTTTTGCTTATAAAAGCTTTATCCCGTTCAATATAAGGCGTTTCGGAAAGAGAGGCATTCCAGGTATCCGCGGCTCCGTCATAGACCGGAACGGGAGCAAGATCCGAAGAGGAAAGCAGGGCTTCCTGTAAGGTGTGTGTTGTATAATTTTCAAGGCCATAGCTCATCAGTTTTTTGGTATCGGACCATTTGTAGGATTTATTATTCGGCCAGCCGCAGGCGAGCAGGGCAACGACAAAAGTACGATCCTCCTGCCGTAAGGAACCGACATAGCAGTAACCGGCGTTGGCGGTAAAGCCGGTTTTGCCGGAGAGGGCACCTTCCATCATGGATAAAAAGGCGTTGTGATTATTGCAGGTAAAGGAACGACCGTCCGAAACATACTCTTCCCCGGACTTCTGAAAGCCGGTAAAGGAATGTGAGGCGGTGCGGGTGATTGTAAGAAACTCCTCCTTCTTTGGAGAAGAGGTGATGCAATAGGACATGATCCGGGCAAGATCCGTGGCTGTTGTGGAATGAATGTGTGTCTGATCATCCGTGGAGGTAGAGACGGCATCCAGTCCGTTCGGGGTGATAAAAAAGGTGTTTTCACAGCCGATTTCCTTAGCTTTCCGGTTCATCATATCGGCAAATTCCCCGGTGCTTCCGGCAATGTGCTCGGCAATGACGACTGCAGAATCGTTGTGGGATTCCAACATCAGGGAATAAAGCAGATCCTCTAAACGGAAGTATTCTCCGGAGCGGACCCCAAGATGGACCTTGGGCATGCCCGATGCATAAGAGGAGGCTTCCGCGTAATCATTCAGATCTCCGTTTTCCAGTGCCAGAATGCAGGTCATGATCTTGGTTGTACTTGCCATCGGAAGAATCTCGGATCCGTTCTTTTCATATAAAACACGTCCGGATTCCGCATCCATTAAAACCGCGGATTTTGCATAGAGCGTAATGGAAGGCTGTACGGAGGAATCCACAACGGCGGATGGTGCCCTGAACACAGAAAGCGTCTGCGGCAGACCAGAGGATATGGAATGATTAAGAACATCCGCAGCTGTATTTCCTGTATGCATTGCGGGAAGACTACAGAGAATAAGGAATAACAGGGAGAAGAGGATGTATAAAAAGTATCGTTTCTTTTGGGACATAGAGGATCCTTTTTCGGAAAATACTCATCTTATATGTATGCAGAAAAAAGGAAAGATATGTGAGAGGGTACGCGGGTAAAATTTTTGTAAAAAATTTGCAGAAAAAGCAAATTTGTCCTATGCGTTTTAAAAACTTTGTGTTATACTACCATAGATGATTTATGGGGTGCAATGCGCCCTTTAATGCGTTATCATTTATTTAATATAAAAATGGAGGGCTGAAGAATATGAGTACTACTTCACAAGCGAGTCAAAGAATTGCTTCTTTACTCGATGACAACAGTTTCGTTGAAATTGGCGCCATGGTTACAGCCAGAAGCACCGACTTTAATCTGAAACAGACTGAGACTCCTTCTGACGGTGTCATCACCGGTTATGGAGTAATTGGTGGTAATCTTGTATATGTATACAGCCAGGATGCTTCCGTATTAAACGGCAGCGTTGGTGAAATGCATGCAAAGAAAATTGCCAATCTTTATGACCTTGCACTGAAGACTGGAGCACCTGTAATTGGCCTCATTGAATCCGCAGGTTTAAGATTACAGGAAGCAACCGATGCATTAAACGGTTTTGGTGAAATCTACAAAAAGCAGGTGTTAAGTTCAGGCGTGATCCCTCAGATTACCGCTATTTTCGGCAGCTGTGGCGGCGGTCTTGCTTTAATCCCGACCTTAACAGACTTTACGTTCATGGAAGAGAGCAAGGCAAAATTATTTGTTAACGCTCCCAATGCATTAGACGGAAACGTGGTTACCAAGTGTGATACCGCATCCGCTGCATTCCAGAGTGAAGAGGCAGGCAATGTAGATGTTGTTGCTGATGAAGCAACCGTACTTGCCAAGATCAGAGAGCTTGTAAGCATGCTTCCTGCAAACAACGATGACGATGCATTCTTTGAGGACTGCACCGATGATCTGAACAGAGCATGTGAGAATATGGAAGGCGCTGTAGCAGATCCTGCCATCGCTCTTTCCCAGATTTCCGATAACGGACAGGTATTCGAAGTAAAGAGTGCTTACGCTAAGGAAATGGTTACCGCCCTGATTAAGTTAGATGGCGTTACCGTTGGTGCTGTGGCAAACCGTACCGCTTTATATGACGAGAACGGCGAAGCAGAGAAGTTTGATGCAGTTCTTACTCCTGCAGGATGTGAGAAGGCTGCTGATTTCGTTAACTTCTGTGATGCTTTCGGAATCCCGGTATTATCCCTTACCAACGTAAAGGGTTACAAGGCTGACAAGTGCGCTGAGAAGAAGATTGCCAAAGCAGCAGCAAAACTTACTTACGCATTTGCAAACGCAACCGTACCGAAGGTGAATGTCATTGTTGGCGAAGCTTTCGGAAGCGCATATGTTGCAATGAATTCCAAGGCAATCGGTGCAGATATCACCATGGCATATCCGGATGCAAAGATCGGTTCCATGGATGCCAAGCTTGCAGCTAAGATCATCTGTGATGGTCAGGGTGCAGATGCTATTGATGCCTGTGCAAAGGAATATGCTGAGTTACAGAACAATGTAACAAGCGCAGCAAAGAGAGGATATGTTGATCAGATCATTGCGCCTGTTGACACCAGAAAGTATGTCATCGGTGCATTTGAAATGCTCCTTACAAAGAGCGAAGACAGACCGGCAAAGAAGCACGGCACAGTATAGAAAGGAATTGCTTAATATGAAAAAACATTTATTAGTATTAGGTATGATCATCTGTATGCTTGGTCTGACTGCATGCGGAAGCTCCAAAGCAGACGATACCAGTTACCTTTCTACCGAAGATGCATTATCATGTGCAGAGTATTATTTTGACGCACTCAGCCAGATGAGCAGCGAACAGCTGGAAGAAGCAGAGAAGCAGGGCTATGATGTTTCTGTTTTCAAGAGTGCATATTCCAGTTATGAAAGCAGCATCGATGAAATCGGTGTGGTAACCGGCATGGGTGAACTGAAGCAGAACACCATGGATGCAGATATGACAGAAGGTACGATCCTTGCTGTTGTAGAAGGAACCAACCATAATGCCACAGTAGAGGTTATTTACGAGAAGAGTGCATTAACCAGTCTTACTGTAAATACCGTTTATACCTTTGGTGAAAGCATGGAGAAGGCTGCACTGAATACTCTTCTCGGTATGGGAACCGTATTCTGTGTCTTGATTCTGATCAGCCTCTTAATCAGCTGCTTTAACTTCATCCCGAAGATCCAGGCAGCCTTTAAGAAGAAGGATAAGAAAGAAGAACCTAAAACTGCAGCAGTCGATCATACCATTGCGCAGATTATTGAAAAAGAAGAACAGGCAGACGATACAGAGCTTGTTGCAGTCATTGCAGCAGCGGTTGCAGCCAGCCAGGGAGCTTCTTCTACAGACGGCTTTGTAGTAAGAAGCATCAGAAGACGTTAATTAACATTCATGACTATATTTAGGAGGATTTTACAATGAAGAATTATACAATTACCGTTAACGGCAACGTATATGATGTAGTAGTAGAAGAAGGCGCATCCACAGGAGCACCGGTAGCAGCACCCGCAGCACCGAAGGCAGCTCCCAAGGCAGCTCCTGCTGCAGCACCGAAGGCAGCAAGCGCCGGTGCAGGCTCTATCAAGGTAGAAGCTGGTGCAGCCGGTAAGGTATTCAAGATCGAAGCTTCTGTTGGACAGGCAGTAAAGAAGGGTGATCCGGTTGTCGTAGTAGAAGCTATGAAGATGGAAATTCCTGTAGTAGCTCCGGAAGATGGTACCGTAGCAAGTATCGACGTGGCAGTTGGTGATGCTGTAGAAGCAGGCGCAACACTTGCAACATTAAACTAATGAGATCTTGTAGCTACGAAACCAACAGGAGGTAAAAGAAATGGATTATATTGTAACAACACTGGACAACCTGATTCATCAGACCGCGTTCTTTAATCTGACCTGGGGTAATTACCTGATGATCGTTGTGGCATGTGTGTTCCTTTATCTTGCAATTGCTAAGGAGTTTGAACCGTTACTTCTTTTGCCTATTGCATTCGGTATGTTACTTGTTAATATCTATCCGGATATTATGATGCATATCGAAGATTCACCGAATGGAACCGGTGGTCTTTTGTATTATTTTTATCTCTTAGACGAATGGGCAATCATGCCTTCCCTGATTTTCATGGGTGTAGGTGCAATGACTGACTTTGGTCCCCTGATTGCAAATCCTAAGAGCTTCTTACTTGGTGCTGCAGCACAGTTTGGTATTTTTGCAGCATACTTCGGAGCAATTGCTATGGGCTTTAACGATAAGGCTGCAGCAGCAATCTCCATCATCGGTGGAGCCGATGGTCCTACTTCCATTTTCCTTGCAGGAAAGCTGGGACAGACCGCTCTTCTTGGACCGATTGCCGTAGCAGCATACTCTTATATGTCACTGGTACCGATTATCCAGCCACCTATTATGAAGCTGCTTACAACCGAAAAAGAAAGAAAGATTAAGATGGGACAGCTTCGTCCCGTATCGAAGCTCGAGAAGATCCTGTTCCCAATCATTGTTACGATCGTAGTAAGCCTGATCCTTCCTACCACAGCTCCCCTTGTTGGTATGCTGATGTTAGGTAACCTGTTCAGAGAATCCGGAGTCGTTCGTCAGTTGACCGATACCGCATCCAATGCATTGATGTATATCGTAGTTATCCTTCTTGGTACATCCGTAGGTGCTACTACAAGTGCGGAAGCATTTCTGAACCTGGATACGCTGAAGATCGTTGCTCTTGGTCTTATTGCATTCGCATTCGGTACCGCAGCAGGTGTTCTGTTCGGTAAGCTGATGTGTGTTGCCACCAAGGGTAAGGTTAACCCGCTGATTGGTTCTGCCGGAGTTTCCGCAGTACCTATGGCAGCCAGAGTTTCACAGAAGGTTGGTGCAGAGGCTGATCCTACGAACTTCCTTCTGATGCATGCAATGGGACCTAACGTAGCCGGAGTTATCGGTACTGCAGTTGCTGCCGGTACATTCATGGCTGTATTCGGTGTATTCTAAATTAAATCGTAACTGTTCGGTACCTTCACAGTTACGATGCAAAATCCATTCCAAATCGGCTTCGCCGATGGGATTTTGCATTACTGAATCATGTTCTTACGGTCTCAGCAGCAAATGCTTCGACCTGTACTGGATAGTTACATTAAATCAAATATTATGGAGGAAAATAAAATGGCAGATCAGGTTAAAAAGCCGGTTGGAATTATGGAAACCGTTCTTCGTGATGCACATCAGTCTCTGATTGCAACGAGAATGCCTACCGAAATCATGCTTCCAATCGTTGACAAGATGGATAAAGTTGGCTATCATTCCGTAGAGTGCTGGGGTGGAGCTACTTTCGATGCTTCCCTTCGTTTCCTGAAAGAGGATCCGTGGGACAGACTTCGTAAATTAAGAGATGGATTCAAGAATACCAAGCTTCAGATGCTTTTCAGAGGTCAGAACATCTTAGGATACAGACCTTACGCAGATGACGTTGTATATGCTTTCGTAGAGAAGTCGATTGCAAACGGTATTGATGTAATCCGTATTTTCGACTGCTTGAACGATCTTCGTAACTTACAGGCTGCAGTAGATGCTACCGAGAAGATTAAGAAGCAGGAAGGCAGAGGTGAAGCACAGGTTGCTTTATCCTATACCTTAGGTGATGCTTATACCTTAGAGTATTGGGCAGATATGGCTAAGAAGATTGAAGAGATGGGTGCTGACTCCATTTGTATTAAGGATATGGCAGGTCTGCTTGTTCCTTACAAGGCTGCAGAACTTATCAAGGCTATGAAGGAGAACACCAAGCTCCCGATCCAGCTTCATACACACTATACTTCCGGTGTTGCTTCCATGACTTACTTAAAGGCAGTAGAAGCCGGTGTTGATGTTATCGACTGTGCAATTTCTCCTTTTGCATTGGGTACTTCCCAGCCAGCAACAGAAGTTATGGTTGAGACCTTCAAGGGTACACCTTATGATACCGGATATGATCAGAATCTCCTTGCAGAGATTGCTGATTACTTCAGACCTTACCGTGAGCAGTGCTTAGAGAGCGGTTTAATGAGCACCAAGGTTCTTGGTGTTAACATTAAGACCTTATTATATCAGGTACCCGGCGGTATGCTTTCCAACATGGTTAGCCAGTTAAAGGAACAGCATGCAGAAGACAAGTACCAGGATGTGCTGGAAGAGATCCCGAGAGTTCGTAAGGACTGTGGTGAACCTCCGCTTGTTACCCCTTCTTCCCAGATCGTTGGTACACAGGCTGTATTTAACGTTCTGATGGGCGAGAGATATAAGATGGCAACAGGTGAGTTCAAGGATCTGCTTCGTGGTAAGTACGGTCAGACTGTTAAGCCAATGAATCAGGAAGTTATCGATAAGGTTATTCCCGGCGAACAGAGATTTACATCCCGTTCTGCAGATGCAGCAGGCTTAACCAACGAAATGGACAAGTTAGAGTCCGAAATGAAGGAATGGAAGCAGCAGGATGAAGACGTATTATCTTACGCATTATTCCCGCAGGTTGCTACCGACTTCTTCAAGTATCGTCAGGCACAGCAGGAAAAGGTAGATCTGACACAGGCAGATACCAAGAATGCAGCTTACCCAGTTTAATTTATTAAAATTTACCGATTAAGGTTATTGAGAGTT
>USDI01000052.1 GCA_900553305.1 uncultured Lachnospiraceae bacterium | reverse complement strand
GGATGCTTCTCCGTTATGACAGACGATGTGCAATAATAAAGGAGGTTCTTCCCTTTAACAGCTCGTTCAAGCCCTTTTGCAGAAGAATTTCCGTCTCGGTATCAATGCTTGAGGTTGCCTCATCCAGAATCAGGATCTTCGGATCTGCAAGCAGTGCTCTCGCAAAGGAAATCAGCTGGCGCTGTCCCTGAGACAGACGGCTTCCGCGCTCATTAATCTGTGTATAATAGCCATTCTCCATTTCCATAATAAAATCATGTGCACAGACCGTCTTTGCAGCCTGGATCACCTGCTCATCCGAAACCTCTTTATTTCCGTAGCGGATATTATCCATTACTGTTCCGGAGAAGATAAAGCTGTCCTGCATCATGACACCCATCTGCTTACGCAGGGAACGGATGGTAACCTTGGAAATATCGATTCCATCAATTAAAACCTCACCGGAATCCACATTGTAAAAACGGCTTAACAGGTTTACGATGGTTGTTTTACCGGCTCCTGTCGGTCCTACAATCGCTACGGTCTGCCCCTTCTTTGCCTTAAAGCTTACCTTTTTAAGAATCTCAACGCCGTCCTCATAGCTGAAGGTGACATTCTTAAATTCAACGTCTCCCTTAATCGGCGGCATTTCCATAGCTCCCTCTGCATCCTTTACCAGAACCGGCTCATCAATTGTTTCAAAAATCCGTTCCAGATACGAAATCGCCGTCAACAGCGAATTGTAAAAGGAAGCCAGTGTGTTAATCGGATTCCAGAAGCGGCTGATATAAGCGGTAAATGCAATCAGGACACCGACCGTAATTCCGGAATCCGGATTCGACATCCAGGAAATACCCAGCACATAAATAAATGCCGTTGTAATGGTACTGATAATATCTACAGAAGGACCCATAATAAAATTAAACTTAACCGCCCGCATCCACGCTTCCCGGTAGCCATCACTTAACCGGTTGAAGATACCGCTGTTTTCATCCTCACGGACAAAGGACTGGGTGACACGGATTCCGTTAATACTCTCTGCAATATAAGCATTCAGATTGGACTGCTTGTTGCTCTGGATCTGCCATGCCTTACGCTGCTTCTTCTTCAGGGCAACAATCACGACTGCCAGCACCGGAAGACCACACAGGCAGACCAGGGTAAGCTTCACATTAATGCTCAGCATAAAGGCAATGATAAAAAACAGGTTGCACAGATCGGTAATCGTGTTAATAATACCGTTGCTGAGCAGGTCACTTAAGTTATTCACATAATTTACAACACGCACCTGAATCTTTCCATGAGGGCGCTCATCATAATAGGAAAAGGGCAGCTCCTGTAAATGCTCAAAAATATCATAACGGATGCTATGTACAATGTCCTGACCAATCTGTGTCATCAGCTTGATCTTAATCCGGAGGCTCACGCAGGTATAAAGGGCAATAACCATCGTCATCACGGAATAAAATACAATACTTCTCATGTCCTTATTGGGAATGGATACATCCATCACCAGCATGAAGAACTTCGGAATCAGCATTCCGAGTGCAGAAGCGGACAGCATCAGAAACAATACCACCAGCATCTGCTTCTTATAAGGCCTGATATAGCCTGCCAGTCGTTTCAACTGGTTCACATCAAATTTATCTTCCAGGATTTCATCTACATCATATTTATTACGTGCCATACCCTTACGCCTCCTTTCCTTCGGACTGCGCTGACTGCTGTGCGTAGTCTCCGTACTGATGGTGGAAGGCCGTTGCATAGTAGCCGCCGGCACGGACAAGCTCTTCATGTGTGCCCTGTTCCACAATTCTTCCCTGATCCATAACCAGAATCAGATCCGCATCCTTAATGGAGGAGATTCGGTATGCAATAATAAAAATGGTACAATCCTTTTCGATCTTCTTAAGCTGGTTCTGGATATAGCTTTCAGTTTCCATATCCACAGCGGAAGTCGTATCGTCCAGAATCAGAATGGACGGATCCTTAAGCAGTGCTCTTGCAAGTGAGATTCTCTGCTTCTGTCCTCCGGAAAGTCCCACGCCGCGCTCACCGACAATCGTGTCATATCCTTCCGGCATCTTCTGGATAAAAAGGTTGGCATCCGCCATCTTGGCCGCCTTTTTCACATCTTCAAAGCTGCAGTTCGGACGACCATAAGCAATATTTCCTTCAATCGTATCAGAAAACAGGAATACATCCTGCATTGCCATTCCGATGTTATCGCGCAGATCATACAGATCAAGATCCTTAACGTTCACTCCGTCTACTAAAACCTCACCCTTTGAGGTATCATAAAACCGGCACAGCAGATTCATAATTGTGGATTTGCCGGATCCGGTCGAGCCGATAATTCCGACCGTCTGCCCGCTCTTTACCTTAAAGGAAATGTCATGGATAATATCCGCATCCTCTGCCTGATAAGAAACATTTTTAAATTCCACATCTCCATGGAAATGCTTCCGTACAATGGGCTGCTGCGGTTCCTGAATCTCCGGCTCCTGACTGTAGGTCATATAAATCTTCTCTGCGGAGGTCGTAAAACGGTGAATATCATTAATCCACCAGCCTGCCATACGAAGCGGAACCGTAAGCATCCACAGGTAGCCGTTTACCGTAACCAGATTACCCATCGTGATTTCACCCTGAATCACCATATAACCGCCATACAGCATCAGAACGACCGTCAATATATTGGAAAGGAATTCAAAAATCGGTACATACTTTTTCCAGATGGCTGCGGCATTTAATTCCGCGTCACGGTATGCATCATTTTCTTTATTGAACTTCTCTATTTCAAAATCCTCGCGGGCAAATGCTTTTACTACACGGTTACCGCTGATGTTTTCCTGCACAAAGGTATTCAGTGAGGAAAACTGCTGACGGATCTTCATAAATGCCGGACGGACGCTTTTCGACTGTCCATAGGTTGTCAGTGCCGTAAAGGGCAGCACTACCAGCATTGCAAGGGCCAGCTTCACATTTACCGTGAAGATCATAATCAATGCGAAGGACAGTAACAAAATATTTTCATAAACCGAATAAATGATATAGGCAATAAAATGCCGGATGGCGTCCATATCACCGGTCTGTCTGGACATCAGATCACCGGTCCGGTTCTTATTATAAAAGGAGAAATCCTCCTGCAGGAGCTTGCGGTATACGGCGTCACGCATACTGTAAAGCACACCCTGGGAACAGATCTCAAACATGACCTGCGAAGCATAACGCAGGATTCCCTTAAGTGCCACAACCCCAAGCAGACAGCCGATCAGAACCGGAAGAAGCTTATAATTTCCTCCCGTAATGACATCATCTACGATCCGGCCTGATATATACGGATTCACAATGGTTAACAATGCAATTCCCGTTACCATCAAAAGACCTGCCGCCATTTTAAAGCGGTATTTTTTTAAAAAAGAATATACCCATTTTACCGGTGCCATACTGTACCCCCAAATTTAAAATATCAGTAATTCTTCAGAACCCATTTGCAAAACCGCTTCTTTCGAAGCTTTTCCTTGGCTCATGTGGTTACTTTTCCATATAAATCATGACATATGTCCACTTGAATGTAAGCACTCATCGCCCATATTGCCATAATTTGCACGGCTCTGAACAGTTTCAATATATTCTCTTTTCCTGTCAATTCCTAGAAAATAGTCGTTTACAAATAGAATAAATCTATTTTCGGCCTTTGCTCCGCTCTATACATATGATGTTTCGCCATCCCGGTTTCGTGTTTTCAAGAAACGCTGCTGCCCACTACCTTTTATATATCATTATATATCAGATTTTACCGGAATAAAAATATCGAAAGCTGTCATTCTATATACATATCTTGCTTTTCAAAATGGCATAAATTCTTTGATTGCTTTGTTATAAATGTTTGCTTTCCATACCTTTTGTGTTATGATAATTACGATCTTATACATAAGATTTGAATTCCCAACTATTTTTGAAAGGCAGGTTTACCGGCTATGATGACCAAAAACGAAAACTTAAAGACTTATTCCATAAAGGAAATTCCTCATTATCATATTTACGGAAGAACCGATGAGACACAGAATCTCCTTCCGCTTTTCTGGAACGGAAGCGGCATTGAGGTAAATGTCACAGGCTCCGAGCTCTGGATCGACCTCGATGTAGACTGCAGCTTCCATGAACCATGGATTGCAACCGAATTAAACGGATCCCTTATGAGCCGTCAGATGCTTTTACCCGGCAGCTATTCCATCTGTCTGTTCCGCAGCATGACCTTCGGTGTTCCGAAAACCATGAAATTCTTCCGCGAACTGCAGGCGATGAGTGAAGACGATGACTGTCATGTATTTGTCCGCGGTTTCCGGTGTGACGGCGAATTTCTTCCGGTGAAGGAGCACAAATACAAAATTGAATTCATCGGTGACAGCATCACCTCCGGCGAAGGAACCTACGGTGCTCTTCCCGATACCGACTGGCTTGCAATGTATATGAGCAGCAGTGAAAATTATGCAACCTATACAGCCAAAGCTCTCGATGCCGATTACCGTCTGATTTCCCAGGGCGGCTGGGGTGTTTACTGCGGATGGGATAACGATATACGTCACAATATCCCCTCCTGCTATGAAAAGATCTGTGGTCTTGGCTTTGGTAAAGTCAATGAAGCGGCCGGTGCGCAGAAGAACTATGATTTTGCCTCCTGGAAGCCGGACGCCATCGTGGTCAATCTCGGAACAAACGATGCAAGCGCATTTAACCAGCCTCCCTTCACTATTCCGGAAACCGGTGAAACCTTCAAGCAACATAAGAATCCGGACGGAAGCTTCGTGGAAGAAGACCGGGAACGCTTTGAAAATGCTGTATACAATTTCCTTAAAATGCTTCGTAAGGACAACCCCGGAGCACACATTGTATGGACCTACGGTATGCTCGGCTATGATCTGAATCTTCTGATTACGGATGCCATGAACCGTTATCAGAAGGATACCGGAGATCATAACACCGCATTTATTAATCTGCCCAATACCACAGCGGAAACCGTTGGCGCACATACCCATCCAGGCGTCAAGTCCCATGAACGGGCAGCAAAGGTTCTGATTGAATATTTACAGACGGTTCTTCACTAAGACATAACTATTCAGAACACACGGAGAGGTAATGATTATGCAGTTTCACAAAAGCGGATATTATCACCAGCATGATAAGGATTTCAGAATTGAGCGGCCGGACGGCTCCGGAGACTATCTGCTCCTGCTCATCCGCACGGCGGGCTGGTTCCGTATCCATGGAACGGATTATCATACCTCTCCGAATACGATTCTTTTATACAAAAAAGGCACTCCACAGTTCTATCGTGCCTGTGAAGCGCTCTATTCTGATGACTGGCTGCATTTCCATATGGATGAGTCTGATCTTTCATTTGTTTCAAAGCTGGAAATCCCTTTCGATACACCGGTGCAGGTTCATGATATCCACGACCTGTCCCTGTTAATCAAAGACATTACCTATGAACACTATTCTGACAACATCCATAAGGAAGAAACCCTTCTTCTCTATTTGCAGATTCTGCTACTTAAGATCAGTGAAAAGCTGCACAAGGATGCACATCAGCCGGACAACATTTACTATGACAAGCTGTCCGGTCTGCGCTCCCAGATTTATAACATGCCCTATAAAAACTGGGACATGGAGAGCATCAGCGCCTCCATGTCCCTAAGTAAGTACTATTTTCAGCATTTATACAAGAATACCTTCGGAGTGACCGCCATGCAGGATATTATCCAAAGCCGTACGGATCACGCCAGATATCTTCTTTCCACAACCCGGATCTCCATTCATGAGGTCGGCCAGATGTGCGGATATAACAGCGATACCCATTTTATCCGGCAGTTCAAGGGGCAGACAGGTATTACTCCATCGGAGTACCGGTCTACGCTACAGTAAACTGACTGTTGTATAATTCTGCATAGAAGCCCTTCCTCGCAAGAAGCTCTTCATGATTTCCCTGTTCAATAATATGACCATCCTTCATCACCAGAATCACATCGGCATTCTGTATGGTGGACAGACGATGTGCAACAATAAAGCTGGTACGTCCTTCCATCATGGTTGCAAATGCTTTCTGGATCCGGATCTCGGTTCTGGTATCAATCGAAGAGGTTGCCTCATCCAATATCAGCATCGGAGGCAGACACAGCATCACCCTTGTGATACAAAGAAGCTGCTTCTGTCCCTGGGAAAGACTGCCGCCATCCTCACTGATCACGGTATCGTATCCATCCGGAAGTCTTCGGATAAAGCTGTGTGCATGGGAAGCCTTTGCTGCAGCAATCACTTCTTCATCGGTTGCATCCGGCTTTCCAACAATAATGTTGTCGCGGATCGTTCCCTGCTTTAACCAGGTTTCCTGAAGCACCATACCATAGGAAGTACGCAGGGACTTTCTGGTAATATCGCGGATATCCGTACCCTCTACAGAAATCGAACCACCATCCACGTCGTAGAAACGCATGAGCAGATTGATAATGGTCGTCTTACCACATCCGGTCGGTCCGACAATCGCAATTCTCTGACCGGGCTTTACGTTGAGGTTCAGATCCTCGATCAGCTTACGATCCTTACTATAAGAGAAGGATACATTATTTAAGGAAACAGCACCCTCTACATCGGTCAGGACTCTTGCATCCTCTGCATCCGGAATCTGCGGCTCTTCCTCAATCAGTTCGAAAATTCTCGCTGCGCAGGCAAGTGCATTCTGAAGCTCTGTAATAACTCCCGAGATTTCATTAAACGGCTTGGTGTACTGGTTCGCATAGGAAAGGAAACAGGTTAACTGTCCAACGGTAAGACCACCTCGGATGACTGCAAGTGAACCGGTAAGCCCTACGCCCATATATACCAGGCTGTTTACGAAACGGGTACAGGGATTGGTAAGGGAAGAAAAGAAAATCGCACGTAAGGAGCACTTTTCCAGTCTGTCGTTAATTTCATCGAAGTCCTCCATAACCGCATCTTCTCTGCCAAAGGCCTTTACTTCTTTATGGTTGGTAATCATTTCATTAATCAGTGTTGTCTGCTCGCCTCTCGTCGTAGACTGTAACTGGAACATCTTAAAGGTCTTCTTTGCAATAAAGGATGCTACGAACAAAGATACCGGTGTAATTACCACCACTACAATCGTAATTCCCACATTTTCGGAGAGCATGAAAAGCAGGGTTCCGAGAATCGTAATCACGCCTGTAAATAACTGCGTGAATCCAAGAAGCAGACCATCCGCAAACGTATCGACATCTGCAACCACACGGCTCATAATATCACCGTGGGAATGTCCGTCCAGATACTTAAGAGATACCTTCTGGATCTTATCAAAGGCCTTTTCACGGATATCTTCAATAATACTATATACAATATGGTTATTACACAGACTCATAATCCATTGGGCTGCTGCCGTAAGAAGAATTACAACACCCATTTTCACAAGGAGCTGCCGGAGTATATACCACCAATCAAAATTACTGTCAACTGTCTCTTTGAATGACGGAAGAAACTGTAACAGAACATCCACCGCATCCCCGGTAAGAATCGGAAGATACAACGTAAATGCAACGGAAACAGCTGCCATTACAATTGCCGCAATGAGCCAGAAGCGATAAGGCTTCATATATTTTAATACTTTAACCAGCGTTTCTTTTTGCTGTCCTTTGTCCATCTTTGCTGCCTTTGCCATACTTACGCCTCCTTTCCTTCCTGTTGTTCCGGTTTCTTTTCTACCTGTGTATAATAAATTTCCTGATAGGTTTCGCAGGTCTTTAACAATTCCTCATGAGTTCCAAGACCAACCACATCGCCATCGTCCAGTACAATGATCTGATCGGCATGCATCAGGGAAGAAGCTCTCTGCGATACAATAAACACGGTCATATCCCCGGGCAATGCTTTGATTGCCTGCCGGAGTTTTAAGTCTGTTGCATAATCAAGTGCAGAAGAACTGTCATCCAGAATCAGGATTTCCGGCTTTCGTACCAGTGCCCTTGCAATGGACAGACGCTGCCGCTGTCCACCGGAAAGGTTGCGTCCTTCCTGTTCAATCATGGTATCAAGACCATCTTCCTTCTGTTCCACGAACTCCTTCGCCTGTGCGGTTTCCAGAGCCTGCCAGATTTCTTCATCGGTTGCTCCTTCGTTACCCCAGAACAGATTCTCCCGAATCGTACCGCGGAACAGCACCGCTTTCTGTAAAACCATGCCGATCTTGGACCGGAGCTTTTCCGGCTCCATGTCACGCACATCCGTGCCATCCACAAGAACGCGTCCACGCGTCACATCATAAAATCTCGGGATCAGGTTCACCAGTGTCGATTTACCGGAACCGGTGCCTCCGATCACACCAATGGTCTCGCCCCTCTTCACCTTCAGGTTCACATCGGAAATAGCTTCGTCACCGCCTTCATTGTAGGCCATGCCGACCTGATCAAAGACCACCTTGTATCCATCAGCCGATGCATCCGTTCCGGACTTCTGACCGGCAATCTGTCCTTCATTCGGGAAGCCTGCCGGAATTTCCATAACGGATTCAATACGATTACCACAGGCAATCGCCTTGGTTACGGTAATAATCAGGTTTGCAAGCTTAATCAGCTCTACCAGAATCTGGGACATATAGTTGATGAGCGCTACCACCTGTCCCTGGGTGAGAATGCCGCCTTCAATCTGCAGTGCGCCTACATAAATCAGCGCCATCAGACCACCATTGATAATAATATAAGTAACCGGATTCATCAGTGCAGATACTCTTCCGGCAACGACCTGTACATCACGCAGCACCCGGTTTTCCTTCTGGAATTCTTCGATTTCTTCCGGCTCCTTCGCAAAGGCACGGATGACCCTGGAACCGGTTAAATTTTCACGGGTAGTACGCATGACCTGATCGAGGTTGGCCTGTACCCGGCTGAACATCGGAATGCTGATTAACAGAATCGCAAAGACCACGATGAGCAGAAGTGGAATAACCACTACGAAAATCAACGCTGCCTTCACATCTACGGTAAATGCCATAATCATGGCACCAAATACGATAAAGGGAGATCTTAAGAACAGACGAAGAACCAGATTCACACCATTTTGTACCTGATTGACATCACTTGTCATACGGGTAATCAGTGTTGCCGTTCCCTGACTGTCCATTTGTCCAAAGGTCAGCTTCTGAATATGATCAAACAGTGCCTGACGCACCTTGGTTGCAAATCCGACGGCTGCCTTCGCCGCAAAAAACTGCGCCGTTACTGAACTGATTAATCCGATCACGCCCAAAGCAACCAGAACCAGTGCCATCTTTACAATATAGCCCTTATCCTGATTGGGAATACCAACATCAATCATCGATGCCACAACCAGCGGCACAATCAGCTCAAAAGAAGCCTCCAGCAGTTTAAACAGAGGCCCCAGAATACTTTCTTTTTTATAATCCTTCAGGTATACCAGTAATTTTTTCATAGATACTCCTTAGTTCAAAAAGTTTTCAATAATGACAGCTTCCGCCTCTTCTTCGTTTAATCCAAACGTATTAAGCTTAATCAGCTGTTCATTATTAATTCTACCGATTGCTGCCTCGTGGATAATCGCTGCATCCACATGCTTTGCATCAATTTCCGGGATAGAACAGACCTGTGCCTCGTCCATAATGATCGAATCACACTGAATATGCGCATGACACAATGCTTCCCCGATTGCTTTCGGATGGAAGGTCTGTTTCGAGGTTCCCTTGGCTACCGATCGCGATACGATCTGTGCGCTGCTGCCGGATCCTTGCAGAACCACATCAATATTGGAAATGGCGGTCTGCTGATCGTGTGTCATCAGCTTTTCGGTTACAAAAAGCTTGCAGTTCTCACCGATAAAGATCTCGGTGTCACGCTTCGTCGAATCCACGCCCTCAATCTGAACTGTTTCCATATTAAAAATAGAATCCTTCACCATATAGACCTTCGTCATCGGATTCAAAATACGGGCTCCGGTTCCTTCTCCTTCCCCGTAGTGCTTCTCTTCGTAACGGACATTACAGCCGGTTCCAATATGGAAGGTATGAATGCCATCATGGCGGCTGTCGTTGCACCCGCTGTTATGAATTCCACATCCGGCAACGATCGTCACATTTGCACCATCTTCCACATAGAAGTCATTGTATACCTCATCGGTCATTCCCGATGTATTAACGACTACCGGAATATGAACAAACTCCCCGTTCGTATCTCCACGGATGATAACATCAATTCCCGGCTTGTCCTCTTTACGCTTAATCTTAATATGTTCAGAATCTCCATGACAAAGCGGATAACCATTGTATCTTAAGTTGTAAGCACCTTCCTGCTTAAATCCAATACCATCAATTTTGTCAAGGACTCCTTGTGTGATTGCATCAATTTCTGCCACAATTCTCTTCCTTTCGTTATCTGTTTCTATCTGATAAATTCAACCATGCCATTCATAAGTTGTCGGCTTGTACTTACTGGCTGAACTGTTAACGCAGTTTTTCGCATCCGGTCGACAGATTGCTCTCCATTAACATCGGGTACACCTCTTCCTTCGTACCGAGTGCTGCCACCTTGCCATCGCGGATCACCATAATGCGGTCTGCCATCTGGATAATTCGTTCCTGATGGGAGATCAGAATCAGGGTTTCCTTCTTTTCCTGATAAAGCTGTTCAAACTGCTTTACCAGCATGGAAAAGCTCCACAGATCAATTCCTGCTTCCGGCTCATCGAAAATACAGAGCTTATGCGGCTTTGCAAGTACCGATGCAATTTCAAGACGTTTCATTTCACCACCGGATAAGGTCGCATCAACTTCCCTCTTTAAATATTCCTTCGCGCACAGTCCCACACGGCTCAACAGATCACAGCAGGTATCTTCGGAAAGCTTCTCTCCTGCGGCTAAATTTAAGAGCCGCTCCACCGTCATTCCCTTAAAGCGCGGCGGCTGCTGGAAGGCAAATCCGATTCCCGCCTTTGCGCGCTCTGCAATCGGGAACTCCGTAATATCCTGTCCATCCAGTAAAATCTGTCCACCGTCCGGCTTCTCAATTCCCATGAGAAGCTTGGCCATCGTCGATTTTCCTCCACCATTTGGACCGGTAATTACCAGCATCTCTCCATCCGGCACCGTAAAACTGATATCTTCAATAATGCTCTTTTCCACACCATTATCCAACGGGTGGAAAACGAGGTTTTTCACTTCAAGCATAACCGCCTCCGTATTTTCTATTTATTACTCTTTATGTATATTTCCCACTACTTGCGCAGATTAGTATAACACATGGTGAAAAAAAAAGCACTTATCTATTATATGAATGATCTTCTTTTCATAAATCGCCACATAACTGACTTTTTATGCTATTCTGGCGATTTATCCACCTTTTTCTCATTATAAACCGCCAGACTCAATATTTTAAATCTTCCTCAACAATATTCCCTATCAGTAACCTTATATCCTGCTAATTTGGTCTATGGCGTACAATGGCAGATTAACAAGCCACTCCTGCCTTTTGTAGTCAGCCATGGAAGTGCGGACAGAAACCTCAGGTGCAAATTTCTCCTGATAAGATTTCAGACTTTTAGCCCTAAGATTTATCTCTGCCTTTACTTCAACCGGAACAATTCGCTCACCTGTATCAATAATAAAATCAATCTCACAGGATCCTCTGTCATTTGTATAATAATAAACATCCAGATCCTCAATTGTTTTTAATTGCTGACAGACATACTGTTCTGTAAGGGCTCCCTTAAATTCAACAAAAAGATCGTTACCTTCAAGCAGTGTACGCTGACGTAATCCAGCCATACATCCAAGAAGTCCAATATCAACCACAAATAACTTAAACGCTTTCAAATCTTCATACGCCCGCAAAGGGAGGCCCACACCATTGACACGACCGATTCTATGGACGAGTCCACAATCACTAAGCCACATAAGTGCAGTTTCATAATCCTTTGCACGAGCGCCTTCACGAATAAGACCATAGATGAACTTCTTATTTTCTTTCGCCAGCTGGGAAGGTATGCTGTTCCACAGCATACGAATCCTTGGTACAATTTCATTTGGAACATGCTTAGAAAAATCCTGTTCATAGGCTGTAAGAATCCTCTTTTGAATTTCACGAACTTCATTAAAATCTTTATTCTCTACAAAGCTTTGCACTGCTTCCGGCATACCGCCAACAAAATAATAGTGTTTTAAAGCATCAATATATGTTTGCTTAAAGCTGGTAATCATTTG
>USDI01000051.1 GCA_900553305.1 uncultured Lachnospiraceae bacterium | reverse complement strand
CAGGGGGAAACCTCTGTGAAATATACCAGTCAAGACCACGGAGCAGGGAACCGCCACCGGTAAGAACAATACCGCGGTCTGCAATATCGGCTGCCAGTTCCGGAGGAGTCTTCTCTAAAACACTGTGGATGGTTTCGATAATCTGTGAAGTTGCCTCACGAAGTGCCTCTTCGGTTTCCTCAGAGGAAACGGTAATGGTCTTCGGCAGACCGGTCACCAGATTACGTCCACGAACATCCATATAGTCTACTTCCGCACGCTTATAAGCGGAACCAATCTTAATCTTAATATCCTCTGCGGTTCTTTCACCGATCAGAAGATTGTGTTTCTTACGCATATAACGGACAAGTGCCTCGTCAAAATCATCGCCTGCGATCTTAATGGATGCACTGACAACCGTTCCTCCCAGGGAAATAACTGCAATATCGGAAGTACCACCGCCAATATCCACAATCATGTTTCCACAGGGCTTGGAAATATCAATTCCTGCACCAATCGCTGCTGCAATCGGCTCTTCAATAATGGATACTTCACGCGCACCGGCCTGAAGAGTCGCATCTTCAACGGCCTTCCGCTCTACCTGGGTAACACCGCTCGGCACGCAGACTGCAATACGGGGCTTCCGGAAAGTCTTCCGGCCCATTGCTTTCTGGATGAAATATTTCATCATCTGCTCTGTAACACGGTAGTCGGAAATAACACCCTGACGCAGAGGACGTACGGCGATAATATTGCCCGGAGTTCTTCCAAGCATCAGTCTGGCATCCTCACCGATTGCCATAATCTTATCTGTATCTCTATCAAAAGCCACAACAGAGGGCTCTTTAAGGACAACTCCTCTTCCTCTGATGTAAACAAGAATACTTGCTGTTCCTAAATCAATACCGATATCTGTGTACTGCATTTTCATGTACCCCTTTCTATTCTCACAGCATAATCAATAAATATTATAACCCATAGCATAATATTTTCAAAGGGATTTCATAAATTTTTAATTATTTCGGTATTTCTCCACATTTTCTTTATATCTTGCCAGCATTTTCTTCACATATTTTCCAGTATAGGACGTTGGATGCTCTGCAACTTCTTCTGGAGTACCACAGGTTACGACCGTTCCGCCACGGTCGCCGCCATCCGGTCCCATGTCAATAATATAGTCTGCCGTCTTAATGACATCCAGGTTATGCTCAATCACAACAACGGTATTTCCGTTATCGGTCAGACGCTGCAGGATCTCTACCAGCTTGTGTACATCAGCAAAATGTAGTCCTGTTGTAGGCTCATCCAGAATATAAATGGTATTTCCGGTACTTCTCCGGCTCAGTTCCGTTGCCAGCTTGATCCGCTGTGCCTCCCCACCTGACAGTGTCGTGGAAGGCTGTCCCAGTTTGATATAGGAAAGTCCGACATCATTCAGGGTTTCGATCTTATTGCGGATCGACGGTACATTCTCAAAGAATGGCACGGCCTCCTCCACCGTCATATCCAGAATATCATAGATATTCTTTCCTTTATACTTCACTTCAAGAGTTTCACGGTTATACCTCTTACCGCCACAGACCTCACACGGCACATACACATCCGGAAGGAAATGCATTTCGATCTTGATAATACCGTCACCACCACAGTTCTCGCAGCGGCCGCCCTTGACATTAAAGCTGAAACGTCCCTTCTTATAACCGCGTGCCTTGGCATCCGGTGTCCCTGCAAACAGATCACGAATCTGATCGAAAACTCCCGTGTAGGTTGCCGGATTGGAACGTGGAGTACGTCCGATCGGGGACTGGTCAATGTCAATCACCTTGTCCAGCTTCTTAATTCCTGTAATATTCTTATGCTTTCCCGGAATCGTTCTTGCCCGGTTCAGTTCTCTTGCCAGTGTCTTATACAGAATCTCATTTACCAGAGAGCTCTTGCCGGACCCGGATACGCCCGTAACACAGGTAAATACGCCAAGCGGGATCTTCACGTCAATGTTTTTTAAGTTGTTTTCCTGCGCACCGGTGATCTTAAGCCAGTCCTTCGGCTTACGGCGTGTCTCCGGAACCGGAATCTGCATTCTTCCGCTTAAATACTGACCGGTCAGAGATCCTTCGATCTGCATGATCTCTTGGGCCGTTCCATGCGCCACCACTTCTCCACCATGGGAGCCGGCGCCGGGACCGATATCCACAATGTCATCGGCTTCCAGCATGGTATCCTCATCATGTTCTACCACAATCAGCGTATTGCCAAGATCTCTTAAATTCTTCAGGGTATTTAACAGCTTATCGTTATCCTTCTGATGAAGACCGATGCTCGGCTCATCGAGAATGTAGCACACACCCACAAGTCCGGAACCGATCTGCGTCGCCAGACGGATCCGCTGTGCTTCCCCACCGGACAGGGTTCCCGTTGCTCTCGAAAGCGACAGGTAATCCAGACCGACATCCACAAGGAATCCGACTCTTGCCCTGATCTCCTTCAATACCTGCTTTCCAATGATCTGCTGTTGTGCGGTAAGCTCCATATTCTGCAAGAATTCATTCAGGTCACAGATCGGCATGGAGGTGATCTCATAAATATTCTTACCACAGACGGTCACACTTAAGGACTCCTTCTTAAGACGCATTCCGTTACATTCCTTACACGGTGTAATGCGCATAAAGGTTTCATATTCCTGCTTCATAATATCCGAACCGGTTTCACGGTAGCGCTTCTCGGTATTCCTGATAATGCCCTCAAAAGCAATCGGATAGACTCCTTCTCCCCGCTGTCCCTTGTAATGTACCTTCACTTCCCTGCCGTTCGTTCCGTAGATCAGCATGTCATAAACATCCTTGGGCAGCTTCTCAACCGGTGTATCCAGACTGAACTTGTATTCCTTCGAAAGTGCACGCAGAACCGCATTGGTAAAGCTTCCCTCATCCTTACTCGACTGCCATCCCATGACCTGAATGGCACCTTCATTAATACTGAGCTTCTTATCCGGAATCATCAGTTCCGGATCAAACTCCATCTTATATCCAAGACCAAAGCAGACCGGGCAGGCTCCGAACGGATTGTTGAAGGAAAAGCTTCTTGGTTCAATCTCCGAAATGCTGATTCCACAATCCGGACAGGAAAAGCTCTGGCTGAAATTGATGGTTTCCCCACCAATTACATCTACCATCAGAAGTCCCTCGGCCAATGCCAGAACATTCTCGATGGAATCGGTAAGCCGGCGTTCAATCTCCGGCTTGATCACCAGACGGTCTACGACAATTTCAATATTATGCTTGATGTTCTTATCCAGAGAAATATCCTCTGACAGCTCATACATATTGCCATCTACACGGACACGTACATAACCACTTCGTTTCGCACGCTCGAAGACCTTCGCATGCTCACCTTTTCGTCCACGGACAACCGGTGCCAGAAGCTGGATCTTCGTTCCTTCCGGAAGCTCCATAATCTGATCCACCATCTGATCCACAGTCTGCTTACGGATTTCCTTTCCACAGTTTGGGCAGTGCGGAATACCGATTCTGGCATATAACAGACGGAAATAATCATAGATTTCCGTTACGGTTCCAACAGTAGATCTCGGGTTGCGGTTTGTTGATTTCTGGTCAATGGAAATGGCGGGGGACAGTCCCTCAATCTTCTCCACATTCGGCTTCTCCATCTGTCCTAAGAACTGACGGGCATAAGAAGACAGGGACTCCATGTAACGTCTCTGTCCCTCTGCATAAATCGTATCAAATGCCAGAGAGGATTTGCCGGAGCCTGACAGTCCTGTCAGAACTACCAGTTCATTTCTTGGGATATCCACATCAATATTTTTCAGATTATGTTCTGCTGCTCCACGGATTTTAATGTATTCACGCGGGCGCATCTTAGCAACCGGCACATGCCGGTCGGATAACTTTATACTCATGGTTCTTACTCCTTTTCCTTCTCTCTCTCAATCTCCTGAAGCTTCATCTTAAGCTCTACCATCTTATCACGAAGCTCGGCTGCGGCCTCGAAATTCAGATCGGCTGCGGCCTTGCGCATCTGCTTCTCCACCTTGGCAATCAGCTTCTTCAATTCGTCCGCACTCATGGATTCCGGATCCTTCTCAAACTGTAGTTCTTCCTTGGCAATCGTCTTCGAAATACTGATGAGGTCACGGACCGCCTTCTTAATCGTCTGCGGCGTAATATGATGTTCTTCATTATACTTCTGCTGGATGGTACGACGACGGCCGGTCTCTTCAATTGCCGCTTTCATGGAATCCGTCATATTATCCGCATACATGATAACATGTCCCTCTGCATTACGTGCGGCACGTCCAACCGTCTGAATCAGGGATGTTTCGGAACGCAGAAAGCCTTCCTTATCCGCATCGAGAATTGCCACAAGGGAAATCTCCGGAATATCCAGTCCCTCACGCAGAAGGTTAATGCCGACAAGCACATCAAATACATTAAGGCGCATATCCCGGATGATCTGTGCCCGTTCCAGGGTATCAATATCAGAATGCAGGTACTTCACACGGATTCCCACATCCTTCATATAATCCGTCAGGTCCTCCGCCATCCGCTTCGTGAGCGTCGTTACCAGAACCTTATTATGCTTCTCCGTTTCTTTCCGGATCTCTGAAATCAGATCATCAATCTGCCCTTCTACCGGACGGACGAAAATCTCCGGATCCAACAGTCCCGTCGGCCGGATAATCTGCTCCGTACGCAACAGCTCATGCTCTTCCTCATACGTGGAAGGGGTTGCGGACACGAACAGCATCTGGTCAATATGCTGCTCAAATTCTCCAAAGTTCAGCGGCCGGTTATCCAGTGCCGATGGCAGACGGAAACCATAATCCACGAGGGTAGTTTTCCTCGAACGGTCCCCGACATACATCGCCCCGATCTGCGGGATCGTAATGTGGGACTCATCAATAATGATGAGAAAATCATCCTTAAAATAATCTAACAGGGTATGTGGCGGTTCGCCCTCCCGCATACCGTTTAAGTGACGTGAATAGTTCTCAATCCCCGAGCAGAAGCCCGTCTCACGCAGCATCTCAATATCAAAATTCGTCCTCTCGGAAATACGCTGTGCTTCCAGAAGCTTATCCTCGCTCTTGAAAAAGCGCACTCTCTCTTCCAGTTCTTCCTCCAGCGCTTCACAGGCTTTATTAATCTTCTCCTGCGGCACAACATAGTGCGATGCCGGAAAGATGGTAATATGCTGCAGTGATGCATGCACCTTACCACTCAAAGGCTCAACCTCTGTAATACGGTCGATTTCGTCTCCGAAAAACTCTACCCGGATCAGATAATCGCCACCCTGCGCCGGATAGATCTCAAGCACATCACCGCGGACCCGGAAACAGCTCCGGTCCAGATCCATATCATTCCGGTCATACCGGATATCAATCAGTTCTTTAATAACCTGATCCCGGTCCTTACTCATTCCGGGGCGCAGGGACACCATCATATCCTGATAGTCATCCGGGGAACCCAGACCGTAAATACAGGATACACTCGCCACAACCACAACATCCTTTCTCTCGGAAAGAGATGCTGTCGCAGACAGCCTTAATTTATCAATTTCATCATTAATGGAGGAATCCTTCGCAATGTAGGTATCCGACGAAGGAACATACGCCTCCGGCTGATAGTAATCGTAATAGGATACAAAATACTCCACGGCATTCTCCGGAAAGAATTCCTTGAATTCCCCATATAACTGCCCTGCCAGTGTCTTATTATGTGCAATCACCAACGTCGGCTTATTCAGTGCGGCAATTACATTTGCCATGGTAAAGGTCTTCCCGGATCCGGTCACACCCAGCAGCGTTTCAAACTGGTTTCCCTCCTGAAATCCCTTCACCAGCTCTGCAATCGCCTGCGGCTGATCGCCGGTCGGCTGATATTCTGATACTAATTTAAAATGATCCATAAAATACTCCCGCTTGGTTTTCTCTGTGGCTCATTATATCATTCCCATTTAAAAAAGTACAGAACAAAATCGAATGTTTGTTCTGTATATCTATTTCTTTTCATATCCATTCTTTTTTATTATAATGAAACAAAAAAATATTATTTATACCAAAGAGGATCCCATCATGAAATTTAACGAAAAGCTGAATGAATATATCAATAATTTACCCTGTACAGCCAAAGAGCTGTGTGAACTGTCCGGACTGTCCGCCGCAACCCTCAGCCGTTACCGTTCCGGGGAACGGATTCCGGAAATGAACTCGGATGCGCTTTGGCAGCTTTGCTATGCCATTGCGCAGCTTTCCCTACTGAAACAGAACCGTCAGCTTACACCGGATACTGTAAAAGAAGACTTTCTGACCAGTACGGATATAAGTACCACGGACAAGGAGCACCTTCGCATCAACTTCAATACACTGGTATCTGTTCTCAATATCAACATTACCCGTCTATGCCAGTCAATCAGTTATGATACCTCTACCATTTTTCGTTTTCGCAACGGAACACGGCAGCCTTCAGAACCTCTCAAATTCGCTGCTGCTGTTTCCCAATACATCGCCTCACAGTTCAATACTCCGGAAGATATCGATGTTCTTGCGGAGCTTTTGGAATGTACCAAAGAGGAATTATCCAAAAGCACATCCCGTTCCTCCCGGCTGCAGTCATGGCTTCTTGAAAAGCATGCAGTTCCCGAAAACAGCATTTCCAAATTTCTGAATGAATTGGATCATTTCGATCTGAATGAATATATTAAGGTGATCCACTTTGACGAAATGAAGCTTCCTCCGCTGATGCCTTTTCAATTTCCTACCTCCAAAACGTATCTGGGACTCACCGAGATGATGGAAAGTGAACTCGACTTCTTAAAAGCAACCGTATTATCCAAATCAACTTCATCTGTCATTATGTACAGTGACATGCCTATGGGAGAAATGGCAAAAGATCCTGAATTTCCAAAGAAATGGATGTTTGGTATGGCAATGATGTTAAAGAAAGGACTTCACCTGCATCAGATTCATAATCTGGATCGTTCCTTTGAAGATATGATGCTTGGACTCGAAAGCTGGATTCCGATGTATATGACCGGACAGATTTCTCCCTATTACCTGAAAGACACACAGAACCATATTTTTCTGCATCTTCTTAAGGTATCCGGAGCAGCTGCACTCTCCGGGGAAGCCATTGTTGGGCATCAGGAAAACGGTCGTTATTATCTGACGAAATCAAAAGAGGAAATCCTTTATTATCGTAACCGTGCCGAAGAACTGCTGCATTCCGCAAGCCCTCTTATGGATATTTACCGTGCTGATAATGCCAGCGCCCTGCAGGCCTTTCTGCTTTCCGACTCCCATACAAAAGGGAAGCGCAGAAACATTTTATCCGCACTTCCCCTTTATACCTTACATGAAGAGGATTTAAAGCAGTTCCTGAACCGTCATTCGCTGTCGGATCAGGAAAAGGAGAAAATTCTTTCTTATGCCATCTCACAGAAGCAGCTCATGGAACGGATTCTTGCAAATAGCCCTGTTGAAGATGAAATCTCCGAAATTTCCGAAGAGAGCTTTGTCCGGCATCCTGTGCTGATGCCCCTTTCCGGTATTTTTATGGAAAAGGATCTTCCTTATACCTATGAAGAATATCAGTTTCATCTGGCACAGACCAGACAGTATGCTAAGGAACATTCCTCCTATACCCTCACGGAGGTAAAAACACAGACCTTTCACAATCTGCAGATCCACATTCACGAGGGAGAGTGGGCGATGATTTCCAAAGCAAATGCACCGGCCATCCACTTCGTCATTCATCATCCGAGACTTCGTCAGGCAATTGAGCAATTTGTACCTCCCGTACAGGAGGCCTGATTTCCATGGACCGGAATTAATAACGGCGCTTCAGTTCCTCCCATTCCGGTCCAAGAGAGGCACTTCCATCCGTACTTCCGGCAAAATAGCTTCCATTCTGATAAATATGATCATATTTCACATCTGCTTCATATACATTTCCGGCTGAATCCGTATAACTGTTTACGCCCCGGACTGCCTCTGAAGCCTTCTGCTGCATCCGATCCATGGCAGCACTCCGCTCCCAGTACCCCTGATTCACAATGTCTGAAGTTTCTGACAGAGTTCTCGAAATTCTCTGTGAAGCCTGAATCGCATTCTGCTGCCGCTGCATGGCACCATTAAGCTGGATCTGCTGCACAGAACGCATCTCTCTTTCCTGTAACTCATAATACAACGGCAGATATTGAAGCTCCTTAATAAAACGGTACAGTATTTTCTCATATTGTGGTGCCCTGCCCTGCCCGCATATAAGAAGAAGATCAAACGCCCTTCCCCAGTCAAAGGTGCCCATTCCACCGATTCCATACATAGCGCCCATGGCAGCCATGCCCTTTTTCACGATGTCCATCATGTCATTCTGTCCACCCTGCGGCTTCACGGCAACTGCCATAATTGTTGCAAAGTATCCATCATAAACTGCCCCGTTTAGTAATAGCGTGAACCGGTAAACTCCGGGCAGTACATTCACCTGTTTTTCCAGCTTCTGCGAAGCCTCCTGTGCAAACCGTGATGCTGTATCTTTCAATTCATCCGTCGAAACCGGTGTGAGCTGAAGCTGACTGCAGCCCGTCATTCCCGCGATACGCTCCTGTGCATACTGTGGCAGCTCCACAAGTCTCCGGTACCGGACCATCGTCATCGGATTCAGCTGATAATCTCCATTGGGGTCTTTTGACATCAGACCCCCCAGGTTTCCCAGACCCGGCAATGTGCCCAATCCCTTAAAACCTCCAAATATACCGGATTTCTCCGGATTTTTATAATAAGCAGCCGGAAGAAAGGTCAGCCTGGCCTCTCCCTGTTCCTGCATCATCTCCAACGCAAAGCATCTTGCTGCCAGGGAAGAAACAGAATTGTTGTCCTCCATAAGCCGGTAATTCCACCCATCCGGGATATAAGCCCGCAGCAAAGGTCCCTGTCCCTGAAAATCAATGTCTCTGACTTCCCTCCGTTTCGCATCTGCCCCGGATAAAAAATATTCGGTATCACAATATTCACACCGGATACGGGATGCCCCTTCCGGAATTTTCATTCCATGACCACAATTTCTGCATACGACCTCACGATATTCCATCTCCCGTCACCTCCATGTTATGCTGCTGATCTGATCGTCATATCCGCCGCTTCTATTGTATCGAATCCCCATAGCAAAAGCAGTTCCGGTTTCCGATCTGGACAGTGCCACTTCGGAAACTTTTCTATCCCGCATTTCCACTTATTATATGATGAAATAGAGAAAGGAGGCGTTACTTATGCAATTGGAAAACAGGAATTGTTTATTATTGCCACACAGACCTTTGCTTGGTTTGTTCTGCATTATTTTTTCAGGTCTGCTCCTGACCGCCTGCGGTATAGCAGAAGAATTATCCGATACCGGTAAGCCGGTTGCCCCGGAATCACTCATGGAACTCTGCCCTGCAGATGTCCGCAGCTCCATAGAAAGTAATGAGGAAATTCTTTTCATAACTTATTGTCATAACGGAGAAGCATCCAGTGAATACCTGATTACCGATGCCGGCATGATCCAGAATATCCGGAATGCCATTTCCCAGATCCGGATTGAAAATGAAACAGACCTGATGTCTTCCGACAATGATGATATTTTTATATTTACCTTAAAGGACGAAAATCAATATTCTATTTCGTTTAACGACCATCATTTTGAATCAACGGATCACATATATGAAATCAGCAATGATTCAGACCTTTGGAAATTAGTCCGGCAAATTCAGGAAAATCAACAGACTCAGTCTGATAACCAATAACGAAAAAAAGAAAAGGAGTGAATAAACATGAAATTTCTCACAAGCAAACGAATCCTCAGCATACTTCTTTGTCTGTGTCTTACATGCATGACCTGTACCTCATGCAGCAGTCTCAAAGCCAATCAGGATCTCCAGTTCCTGCAGCAGCTCGAACAGACTGTCACGCAGACCCAGTCCCTGCTGAATGATTCCATGTCCATTGCCAGTGAAATGGCAACCGCAACGTACGGACTTGTTCCAGGAGAGGATGCTGCCGATTATGCCAGCCTCTGCCGTACCAATGCCGATCTCATTGAACAGAAAGCCGGAAACATCCGGAAACTGATGCAGGAACTGGAACGTTCCGATGCCCCCAAAACAGACCGGGGAAAAGCTTTGTACGAGGCTCAGAAGGAATATTTTGAGGATGCCCTCTCCATCCTGAATCAGATGGAAGAAACTCTGGTTTTCTTTGCAGCACAGTATGATGCAGGAGTGCCGCTGATTACTGCAATTACCTCCTCACAGGATGACTACCAGCAGTATCTTTCGGTTGTATACGATGCCGCGCTTTCCGTTAAGGATGATTACCTACAGCTCGACACCCCCTCCTATCTTGGAGAGCTATGGCCCCTCTATACCTCCTCAATTGATATGTTCACTCAGTATCTGTATGCACAGTCCTGGGGCGCTGTGGGTGATGTTCTGCGTCAGTATTCCTCCGCACAGCTCATCAGCCGCATGGGCATCGTTGCTTCTGCTTATGAAAATGCCATTTATGAGCTGATGGCCCGCGAATACATTCATTGCGAAGATGTCATTGATCAGAATCTTAAAGTTCTCGGAGCGGAAATTCTGGACGGATGTAAGAACGGAACACTTCCACAGGACAGCTATATGCAGATGTCCAGTGTTCTTTTTACGAATTATACCCTCATAGATGAGATTTATCCCAATCTGTATCCGGCAACCAATTCCATTGTGAATCTTGCCATCTATACCGATAAGGACTTCCGGGATGTTACCGTCACCGCTGAGATTCCTGGTTTTACACAGGTATATGAACAGAAACTCACGATTACGCCGGAAATTACCTATCTGATGATTAAACCGCCTGTACTGTCCGATATGCCCGATCTGTCCTCCGCAAAGGATACCCAGCTAATCTTCAAAATCACGGATAATATTACGGGTGACATCATTGCGCAGGAAAGTCAGTCGATCAAACTGTACAGTATTTATGATTACCGCAGTAACAGTGATGAATTTGGTGTAATCCAGAATGATAATATTCTGGCATGGATGACACCGGAATCGGAAGGTGTACTCGCTGTCCGCCGGAATGCAGTTGCATGGCTTGAGCAGAATCTTGGAAGGGATGCAGGAATGCTTCCGGGCTACCAGCCCGCCTATGGGTATGGCGATGGAGAAGAAGCCAACATTACCTATATTCAGATTGCCGCAATCCAGAGTGCTATCAGTGCCATGGGTGTCCGTTATAATATGGGGCCTTACTCCCTGAACGCTACCCAGCGTGTCCTCATGCCGGATGCGGTACTTGCAAGTCAGTCCGGAATCTGTATTGAAACTGCCGTACTTATGGCAAGCGTCCTCCAATCTGCCGATATGCATCCCATGATTGTGTTTACTCCCGGTCACGCACAGGTTGCGGTGGAAAGCTGGAGCGGTTCCGGCCAATATTTCCTGATTGAAACCACGAACCTTCCATTTGATGCTTCGGTAGATGATATGAATACCCTCACCGCACTTTACAGCAGTGAAGACTGGGCTGAATATTTGTCCCAGAGCAGCCAGAAGGCGCAGCAATCTGGCGGTATGGTCTATATTGTAGATTGTGATCTTGCAAAAATACTGAATATTAAAGGTCTTGCTTACTAAACAGGAGGAAATCATCATGGCAAAATATTTCAGGCAAATTACTTTATCCCTGCTGGTTGTAATGCTGTCCATTCTGACTATCGGCTGTGGCAGCCATATACGTGGTGGCTCTTTATTCGAAGCTTCCGGAAAATCAGCAGCAGACTGGGCCGATCAGTACAATCGGACGGATCCGCCTTCCCTCACGGTGTATATCGAAACCGGTTCCTATGCGGAAGAACCTCGTCAGATCAGCAGCCCCGATGTCATTAATCAGGTGTTTGATGCTCTTTCCAATGTTACCGTTGTAAAGAAAATCGAAGCAGATGCTTCTGCCACTACCTATACCTTTTCTTTTACCAACGCAGACGGAACAAAGCAGAACTTTGTTCTTCTTGCGGACGACTGCGTCAGAATTAAGGATACCGTTTATCAGGCAGAGGGCATTGATGATGTATTTACTGCTGCCTATATCACAGTATTAGAAAATACGTTGGATCCGGCTGATCTTAATACCTCTGAAAATCCGGTTACCGTTACTCCCTCTTCTTCTGAGGATACCGGAGAAGAAGATTCCACACCTGTTCCTGACGCTTCTTCCGATACACAGGGAAATTATGCCGTATTCAGCAGCCCTACTGTCAAAGGAGTATCTGCCAAA
>USDI01000050.1 GCA_900553305.1 uncultured Lachnospiraceae bacterium | reverse complement strand
CTGCCCTCCATGTGCTCAGCTTCTAACTGTCGGAATTCTTCTTCCATGTAACGTTCCACAAGGGATACCATATCCCCTGCCGTATAATTCTTATGGAAAACCTGTGTCCCCTGAAAACGGGTCTCCTGAAAACCAAGCTCCTGCTTTACCATCACAGGACGGATCTTGATTTTGGAAACTCCGTCCTTTTCCCTCGGATTGCTCAGGATCATCTGATAGAGTCTGTCATTGCATATCTAATTTTCCTCCTCCATCGGTTCGACTTTTCCTTGCAAAGACGTCCTTTTCCCTCGGATTGCTCAGGATCATCTGATAGAGTCTGTCATTGCATAATTCAGATAAATAAGTGTGTAAATCGTTCATCCTTGTGTCTTCTCTTATAAATTTCATAAAACAGAAGAATCTGTATGAGATCCCCGATTCTCTGCCATTTTTCCGGGGAATCCGCATCCGGTGCAGATTCTTCGCTGCTGTTTTCTTCTCTTTTTACCCGATCCAGAATATCCATGGCGAGCCGGTATAACTGGATCCGGTCCGGATATTCGTCGTAAATCATACTTCCTTCATAGTCCATTTTGTCTAAAATCCTGGCGATCAGCTTCTGATAGCGCTTTGCCTCCTTCGGGTACATCTGCTGCATATATTCCAGATCACGCATCACAGTGTTTTCCTGCTGCCCGAACATCGGCATGGGATACGTCATATAAAACGGCATAATTCTGCGTTCATACATAATCATAACGTCCTTGTTTCTTTACTGTTATGATATGCATTCCCTCTGTAGTCGTGAGAACAGAGTCAAAAGTCCATCCCCGTCAAAGGAATGGACTTTTCAACCATCTGCTGTATCACTTCTTATGATTTTAATACATGAATACGTGCGAGAGATCTCTGTAATGCGGTTTCTGCACGAAGAACATCGGTCTCCGGAGTCTTACTGCGAAGTCTTTCTTCCGCACGTTCTCTTGCGTGCTCCGCACGATCCAGATCGATTTCTTCCGGCCACTCGATGATCTCTGCCATGATTACAAGCTGATCCTGCAAAATCTCTGCAAAACCTGCATGTAATGCAGCTTCCTTCGTTCCTTCTGCTTCTGTGATGGTAAGAATTCCGGGGCTGATGATTACAGTTAACGGGATATGTCCCTTTAACACACCGATTTCACCCTCAGTGGTATTGAATTCCACCATGGAAACTTCACCTTCATAGAAGACGCGGTCCGGAGTAATAATTTTTAAGGTAAATAAATTACTGTCTGCCATCTGACCACCTCCCGTTATTTCACGCGGGCAAGTACGTCATCAATGCTTCCGGCATTCAGGAAGTAGCTTTCCGGTATATCATCATGTTTACCTTCCAGAATTTCCTTAAAGCCACGGATTGTCTCGTTAATCGGTACATACTTTCCGTCAATTCCCAGGAACTTGCTTGCTACGAAGAACGGCTGGGATAAGAATCTCTGTACCTTTCTTGCACGGTTTACAACGAGCTTATCGCTTTCGGATAATTCATCCATACCAAGGATGGCGATGATATCCTGTAATTCCTTATACTTCTGAAGAATTTCCTGTACACCACGGGCAACGGCATAATGCTCTTCACCGACAATTCTGGGATCCAGAATTCTGGATGTGGACTCGAGCGGATCTACCGCAGGGTAAATACCTAATTCTACGATAGAACGGCTAAGTACGGTCGTTGCATCCAGATGTGCGAAGGTGGTTGCCGGAGCAGGGTCGGTTAAGTCATCGGCCGGTACATATACTGCCTGAACGGAAGTAATGGATCCGTTCTTTGTTGATGTAATACGCTCCTGAAGTGCACCCATTTCTGTCTGCAGGGTAGGCTGATAACCTACTGCGGAAGGCATACGTCCAAGAAGTGCGGACACCTCGGAACCTGCCTGTGTGAAACGGAAAATATTATCAATGAAAAGAAGCACGTCCTTTCCACCTTTGTCACGGAAATACTCTGCCATCGTAAGACCGGTAAGACCAACTCTCATTCTGGCTCCGGGGGGCTCATTCATCTGACCAAACACCATGGTTGTCTTATCAATAACGCCGGACTCGGTCATTTCATGATATAAGTCATTTCCCTCTCTTGTTCTTTCACCAACACCGGTAAATACGGAATATCCACCGTGCTCGGTTGCGATGTTACGGATCAGCTCCTGGATCAGTACGGTCTTACCTACACCGGCACCACCGAACAGACCGATCTTACCACCTTTCTGGTAAGGGCAAAGAAGGTCAACGACCTTAATACCGGTTTCCAGAAGTTCCTGCTGGGTAGACTGCTCTACGAATTCGGGTGCAGCTCTGTGGATCGGTTCATAGGAAACTCCTTCCGGAGCCGGTTTATTATCAATGGGATCCCCCAGTACGTTAAAGATACGTCCTAAGGTATTCTCACCAACAGGTACGGAAATCGGCTTTCCGGTAGCAATTGCTTCCATTCCGCGGACAAGTCCGTCTGTGGTTCCCATGGCAATACATCTGACAGTATCGTCACCAAGATGCTGGGCAACTTCCACAACAAGCTCTCCGCCATCCTGCAGAGGAACCTTGATTGCTTCGTTGATTTCCGGCAGTCTGTTACCGGCAAACTTCACATCCAGAACGGCACCGATAACCTGAGTGATTTTTCCTGAATCTGCCATTTCTTTCATCCTTTCTCGATTTTATTTGTTCTATGAGATCGCGTTTGCGCCCGCGATAATTTCGGTCAGTTCCTGTGTAATGGAGCCCTGACGAGCACGATTGTAAAGAAGAGTCAGGTCTTCGATCATTTCTTCTGCATTGCTTGTCGCAGCGTCCATGGCCTGCATTCTGGCTCCGTTCTCACTGGCAATCGCTTCAATCATACCGCCGTAAATCAGGCTGGTAATATATTTCGGGATCAGCAAATTCAAAGCCTCTTCATCCTCCGGCTCGAAGTTCATCATGACATGATCGTCCTCCTGTGCGGTTTCTTCTTCCCCGGAAACCTCCACCGGAAGAAGCTTTAACAGGGTCGGAATATGAACAACGGTATTCTTAAACCCGGTATAGGCCAGGTAGATCTCACTGACTTCTCCATTTTCAAAGGCGGTGAGAACTTCCTTACTGATCTTCATGGCTTCTGCATAAACAGGATCTTCAATTACATCTGAATAATCAGCTCTAATCTCATAGTTCTTGGCAAGGGCATCTTTTCCCTTCTTACCAATTGCATAAATTGCCAGATCTTCGTTTGCAAGCTCTCCCTGTGTAATCAGCTTGATCACATTGGAGTTGTAACCGCCTGCAAGTCCACGGTTTGAAGTAATCACAATGACTGCTTTCTTGCCGCTTTCACCGGACTTTAAATATTTATGCTCCAGATTCTGCGTTCTTCGAAGAATCGAATGTACGGTATTGTACATGCAGTGGAAATAGGTCTGGGATTTCTCGGCATTCTGCTTGGCTCTCTGCAGCTTTACAGTAGAAACAAGCTTCATGGCCTTGGTAATCTGCTGGGTACTCTGGATACTGCCCTTACGCCGCTTTATGTCTCTCATTGAGGCCATAATATCACCTGTTCCCTTCCGAATTATTTAAGAAATTCTGCTTTGAATTCTTCTATTGCCTTCTTTAACTTCTCCTCGGTTGTATCAGAAATTACCTTCTCCTTGGCAATGCCTGAAGGAATTTCCGGATACTTGGTCTTAACGAAGTCAAAGAATTCTGACTCAAAACGGGTAATCTCCTCGGTAGGAACATCCAGCAGATACTTGTTGGTAACTGCGTAAATGATGATAATCTGGTATTCAACCGGCATCGGATTGTACTGAGGCTGCTTTAATACCTCTTTAATTCTTTCACCCTGTGCCAGCTTTTCCTTGGTATCGGCATCAAGCTCGGAACCAAACTGTGCAAAGGAAGCAAGTTCTCTGTACTGTGCCAGCTCCACACGAATCGGGGAAGCAATCTTCTTCATTGCCTTGATCTGCGCGTCACCACCAACACGGGATACAGAAAGTCCTGCGTTAACAGCCGGACGGAATCCGGAATTGAACATTTCGGTTTCCAGATAAATCTGTCCATCGGTAATGGAAATAACATTGGTCGGAATGTAAGCAGATACGTCACCTGCCTGCGTTTCGATAATCGGTAATGCCGTTAAGGATCCTCCGCCATACTCATCACTCATTCTTGCTGCACGCTCTAACAGTCTGGAATGCAGATAGAATACGTCACCTGGATATGCCTCACGTCCGGGTGGACGCTTAAGAAGCAAAGAGAGTGTACGGTATGCAGCCGCATGCTTGGTTAAGTCATCGTATACTACCAGCACATCTTCTCCATTCTCCATCCATTCCTCTCCGATAGCACATCCGGAATACGGAGCAATATACTGTAACGGGGCAAGCTCACTGGCGGTTGCTGCAACGATCGTTGTATACGCCATAGCGCCTGCTTCTTCCAGGGTCTTAACAAGGGATGCAACGGTAGAAGCCTTCTGTCCGATTGCGACATAAATACACTTCACACCCTGTCCCTTCTGATTAATAATGGTATCAATGGCAATTGCCGTCTTACCGGTCTGTCTGTCGCCGATGATCAACTCACGCTGTCCTCTTCCGATGGGCACCATGGAGTCAATTGCCTTAATACCTGTCTGTAACGGTGTATCTACGGATTTACGTGTGATAACACCGGATGCTACTCTTTCAATCTTACGATATTTATCTGTCTGAATCGGACCCTTGCCATCAATCGGCTGTCCCAACGCATTCACAACACGTCCTAACATGTTGTCACCTACAGGAACCTCAACTACACGGCCGGTTGTCTTAACCTGATCGCCTTCGCTGATGTTTCTGTGGCTTCCGAGAAGTACCGCACCTACGTTATCCTCTTCCAGGTTTAAGACCATGCCATAAACCTCTCCGGGGAATTCCAGAAGCTCACCCTGCATTGCGTTATTCAGACCATGCACACGGGCAATACCGTCGGCTACCTGGATAACAGTACCAACGTCTGACACTTCAAGATCAGAAGCATATCGTTTAATCTGCTCTTTGATTACGGAGCTGATTTCTTCCGGTTTCAAATTCATTGGTCATACGCACCTTTCTTTATTATTCCTGTTGCCATGGCTTCCATAGCCACAGCTTTATAACTGTACCTTGAGTAACTGACGCTGCAGCTCGTACAGTTTCGTTTTCACACTGCTGTCTACGACACGGTCTCCGATGCGGATTACCATGCCGCCGATCAGGTCTTCTTCTACCTGATAATGCATCTCCATCTTTTTAAAATGAGTGGTTGCAAGCAGTCGTTCTTCAATTTCTTTCTTTTTGGCCTCGTCAATACCACACGCTGTGGATACATACACAACTCCGATGCCCTTTTCCTTCTTCACTTCATCAATGAAATAATCGAGGATGGCATCGATTTCCGAATAACGGTCCTTCGCCACAACCAAATGCAGGAATCCGAGTAATTCCCTGGAAATATGTCCCTTGAATACCTCTTCTACAACCTTAAGTTTTTCTTCCTTAAGGATCTTGGGATGGTTCATGAGTTTTCCGAAATCCGGATTGGCATCAAGAATTTCTTTTAAGGATTCAATCTCCTGTAAGAATTCCTCTTCCTTTCCTTCTTCCACAGCCAGTTCGAACAAAGCCTCTCCATATGTTTTCGAAACTAGCTTTGCCATGTACTCTCACCTATTTCCTTCAAAGTATCATTAATCAGGCTCTCCTGCACAGTTGTATCAATAGATGCCTTTACTACCTTACCTGCCATCATGGATGCAAGTACAACCATTTCACGCTTCATATCATCGGCTGCCTTCTGTTTCTCAAGTTCAGCTTCTGTTCTGGCTCTCTCGATAATGGCTGCCGCTTCTTCTTTCGCATCCGCCACGATCTTATTCTCATTCTCAAGGGCACGCTTTCTGGCATCGCTTAAAATCTTTTCTGCTTCTTTGTCGATATCTTTCAGCTTGCTTTCATACTCTTCCTTAAGAGCTGCCGCATCTGCCTGATTCTTTGCTGCATCATCAAGTTCTCCCTTAATCTTGTCGGTTCGTTTCTTCATCATGTCACGAACCGGATTAAACAGGAAATAAGATGCGACGAGGAACAATGCAAATACCGCAATGATCATCAGCGCGGAATCTGCAAGGAGCTGAAAGTCAAGGTCGAACAATCTTGGTTCCATATTGAGCCTCCTTTCTTAAATTTATTAATGTAAGACTCTTATTTTGCCAAGGGCTTAACGAACAGCAGAATGATTGCAATTAACAGACCATAAAGACCGGTTGTTTCGGCAACGGCCTGTCCTAAAAGCATGGTAGAAGTAACGTCAGACTTAGCTCCCGGGTTTCTTCCAACGGCTGCTGCTGCATGTCCTGCTGCAATACCCTGTCCAACACCGGGTCCGATACCTGCGATAACTGCAAGACCTGCACCAATTGCTGAGCATCCTAAGATAAAGTTCGTGTTAAATTCCATTGTTGTTTCCTCCTTAATATAAGCATTTAATTAGTTATTTCTGTTATGGTTCTGATGAGCCACATGCATCTGAAATATATGTCATAGTCAACATACAGAATACATACGTCTGAATTGCTCCGGAGAACAGATCAAAGTACACATGAAGCGCTGCCGGCCATACATAGGCGATCTTACTAAGCAGTGCGTAGATCAGCGCCATAATTGCAGTTCCCGAAAGAATATTGGCAAACAGACGCAATGACAGTGAAACCGGCACTGCCAGGTTACCGATAATGTTAATCGGTGCCCAGATCGGCCACGGGTCGCACAGATTCTTAAGTACGCCGGAAAGCTTCTGGTATTTCAATTCATTGTACCGGATCAACGTAAATGAAATAATCGCCAGTCCAAAGGTTACTCCATAGTCCGCTGTCGGCGGCCGCAAACCGAACAATCCGGAAATATTACTGAACAGAATAAAAATAAAAATTGTTCCGATATAGTTCCGGTATCTCACTGCATGCCTGCCCATAACACCGGCTGTCATCTTATCGAGCATTTCCACGATCAGCTCCACCACATTCTGAAAGCCTGTGGGAACCTCCTTAGCACGCTTTACCATATGACCTGCAGCAATGCAGAACGCTGAAATAATTAAAAATACGATCAGCACACACACATGGGTTGTCGTAATCCAGAGCGTCTGACCAAACAATTCATAAGAGAATACTCCATGAATCATGAAATCGACGTCAGCTCCTCCTGACAACAAAATTCCTTGTCCCATCCTATATCACCTCCTTACATCTCTTCTTCCGGTATTTCTACCAAATCAGGTAAAATTTCTTCACCATAAATCCATGTACTTACTTTCTTAGCAAAGAAATTGAGATAAGCTCCGATCTTAAGTCCCATGACTCCCGCAAAGGTAATCAGGGGATTCAATGTATCCGTCAGTGCCACAATTACGAGCACAATCGCAATCATCACATAACGGATCATGTAATGAACCATGATCTTCTTCGTTGCACCCTGCTGCTCGAGGTCAAGCCCCCGGTCAAGTGCCCACCACATATCAACGGCACACACCGCCGCCGTGGCAATTCCGATCCACCAGGCTGCGGAATAAAGTCCTCTTCCCGCAAAGAAGAAAAGTATAAGCTGTCCGGCTATTCCAAAGATCAGGATTCCTGTCTCGAGTTCAAACAGACTACGGTTCATTCTTGTGATTCTTTCTTTCATCCGGCTTCTTCTTACGCTTCCTTCCACCATGCAGATAGGCAGACTCTTCGCTTCCTCTCTGGTAAACCTGCCGTGCAAACCGGTACACGTTGTAACCGCCCGCAACAGCTCCTATGAAAAATAAAAGAATCATAAAGAAGTCTGTTCCAAGCTTCCGGTCCAGCAGATTGCCAAAAAAGGCACAAATAAAAATAGGGACGATCATGTTAATTCCAAACTGTCCTATCATAGTCAATGCCTGAAATACACTACGATTGAACTTCACATTCTGCCCCTTTCTACCTGTCGTTTATAATATGTTACTTCAGAATCCGCATATTCAAACTGTAATTATGCAGTTCTCACATCACTTTTCTGAACAGATACAATTATACCCATTTTTCCCTTTTCTGTCTAGGAAAATTCATTGACTTTACATAGATTTAATAGTATTTTTAGATTATCAATTTTTCTTACCAAAGAAATCGAGGTGTTGTATGAAAAATCCCATCCTGTACCGTCGAAGAATTATCCCCGAAGAATGTATTCTATTAAAGGACGACCGTATTTTATTCTGTGATGAAGATCATATTGTGACAGCATGGAACACCCTCCATCCCAAGAAAGACCTGCATCACGGCTGGTCCTGTTACTTTCTGAAGGAGGGCTTTAAGGTCAGCCGGTTCTGCCGCGAGGACGGCTCTCTTCTTTACTGGTATTGTGACATTGTGGATTTTGATTACAAAGAAGACACAAACGAACTGACCGTGATTGACCTGCTCGCTGATGTCCTTATTTATCCCGATGGGTTTGTGAAGGTTGTGGATCTTGACGAACTGGTACAGGCCTCCGATGAGGGGCTCCTTTCTGCAGAAGCTCTGAAATCAAGCCTCCTGAAGCTGAACAGACTCCTTACGATCATTTACGCAGGTGAGTTCCCGAAGCTGCAACGTTATGTTGAAGAATTACGTTGAAAAATTATGTTAAAGGATTATTTCAGCAGGTTGTTTTATTAACTATATTGCATGATGTTTTAGTAGAAAATATGCCCGCCGATCTGCTGTCCCGTCAGTCCCTCAATCGGGGTACGGAAGAACAGACAGTTACCAACCGTCGTCTGTCCACCCATGGCCGCGTCTGCTGCCTGATAGCAGGCACTTGTTGCATCATCCCGTGCAAGGGCAAGCGCAAGCCGTCCGGTGCTCACTGGTTCAAACTGCCTATTCTGATAAATTACTCCCACAATCGTATCTGGAAATACCGAGCTCATCACACGGTTCATTACAACCGCGCCAACGGCAACCTGTCCTTCATACGGCTGATTTCCGGCTTCGCAATAGATCAGGTTGGCCAGCAGATACCGGTCACCCTCCGCAAAGGTGACTTCTGAAATATCTCTCCATGCCGATCTTGCTGCCAGTGCGGACAAACGCCGCTCCTCTTCCAACTGCTTCTGAATCTCCTGAATGTTCGCATTCTGGTCGGCAAGCTGCTGTTCATATGCCTTGATTTCATCTTCGGTCTGTGCCATATCACTCTGATATCCGGAAATCTTACCACGCACGCTGCTCACAAGACCGGACACCCGGCTCTGCTCCGCTTCTACCTCTGCTTTCAGGGCTTCCAGATCCTTCATTTCTCCCTGCAGCTTCGCTTCCGTTTCTTCCACTTCGATTCTGGTCTGTTTAAACGCCTCAAGCTGCTTCCGGTCATAGGCTGCCAGACTTTCAATATAGGCACTCCGGTTCAAAAGCTCGGAATAATTCGCCGAACTGAATAACGTTTCCATCAGTACATAGTCCTGCCGCTCATACATGAACTGGATCCTCTTTTTCATTGCCGCATACTGATCGGCCTCGATCTGCTTCGCCTCTTTAAGCTCTGCCTGCGTCTTCTCGATTTCCTCATTCTTCGCTGAAATCTGTCCCTCGAGATCGTCCAGATTTGCACTTACTTCCTCTAAATTGTCATTGAGGTCACTGAGTTCTCCCTTAAGTCCGTTGGTGGTATTCCTTAAATTATCCAGTTCATTCTGACTTTCCCCGATCTTGTTTTCCGTATCCTTCTTTTTATCCTTTTCTTCCTTAAGTTTTTGCTCCAGCTCTGAAACCTTGTCCGCATATACCGGAAAAGAAGGATAAACGCACGCCAAAAGGACAATCGCCATGATTCCTGCAATTGTCTTCCTGCTTCGCTTATTCATTCTGGGAAAACTTCTTCTCAAAACAGTAAAACCTCTCTCGTTAATCTTCCAGCTTCGCGATTCTGCGAATGTGGTTTTCACCTTCGGAAAATTCAGTATTTAAAAACGTCTCTACAATCTCAATAGCAAGATTCTTTCCGACAATTCCACCACCCAGTGCCAGCATATTCGCGTCGTTATGGAGTCTTGTCATCTTTGCCATATAAGGATCGGTGCAAAGTGCACAACGGATTCCGGGCACTTTATTTGCTGCTATGGAAATTCCGATTCCGCTTGTGCAGACTACAATACCACGATCACACTGTCCGTCTGCTACCGCTCTTGCGGCTGCCTTTCCAAAGTCCGGATAATCACAGGATTTCTTGTCAAAACATCCAAAATCCTGATATTCATATCCCTTCTCTTCCAGATACTCTTCGATCTGACATTTCAGATCATAACCACCATGATCACTTCCTAATGCTATCATAGGCTTCTCCTTTCTGTCGGTGTTACAGGCTGATCACCTGATGTCCTGCTGCCTTCAGCAGACGGTTCATCGTAGCCTGTCCCAATCCGGTTTCTGCAAATGACTCTGTAAAAATAAGCTGTACTTCTTCATCATCCATCTGCCGCAACACTTCAAACAAATGATGGGCGATTGCTTCTTCGTTCTTACGGCTTCCGAGACTTCTCTTCACATCAGACTGATACTGCCCTATCGTTTCATCGGTTGCAATAACACCCGTTTTTAATCCCTGTTCATGTCCTTCTGCCAGCTTTTCATTGATGCAGGCAATGACCTTTTCCTGTGGGCCTTCCACAATCGTAAGATTCCCCTTCGGTGCATAGTGGCGGTATTTCATGCCCGGCGCCTTCGGCGCCTGCCCGGAGGATGCATCTAAGATCGTCCGGTCAACATCAACCTTTCCGATCACCTGCATCATCTTCTCCCGTGTCACATATCCCGGACGGAGAATCATCGGCTCTCCCTCAGACAGATCTATAATGGTCGATTCCAGTCCGATATCGGAAGAACCGCCATCAATAATCATTTCTACCCTGCCATCGAGATCCTCGATCACATATTTCGCCACCGTAGGGCTCGGTCTTCCGGAACGGTTGGCACTGGGAGCGGCAATGTATCCTCCCGCTGCCCGGATCAGTGCTGCTGCAATTTTATTGGAAGGCATCCGCACCGCCACAGTAGAAAGTCCGCCGGTAGTTGCCATCGGTACGCGGTCTGTCTTTTTGAAAATCATGGTTAACGGTCCCGGCCAGAAAGCATTCGCAAGAAGATAAGCACTCTCAGGAATCTCTGCCGCAATGAATGGCAGTGCATCCATATCCGCAATATGGACAATCAGTGGATTGTCGGACGGTCTGCCCTTTGCCGCATAAATCTTCGCAGAAGATTCGGCATTCAATGCATCCCCGCCAAGTCCGTAAACCGTTTCTGTCGGAAACGCAACCAGCCCGCCGTCCTTCAAAATCTGTCCGGCCTCCTGTATTGCTTCCTCCTCAATATGATCTTCCTTTATGGTTACTACTTTTGTATTCATCAAAACTTCTTTCCAATTATTAGTTCTATTCTCTGAGGCTCATTATATCATATTTTTATGGTATGACAACAGGGCGAAACCGTGATTTTATACGAGAAAATCAAGAATTTGCATTAATGTGCTGCACAATCCCCATGAAAATCCGGAAGGCCAGCTGCTCTTCATAAAGGGGATTCGATAATTTGTCGGCTTCTGCTGCATTGGAGAGGAAACCGCATTCCACAATAACAATTGGTCTTGAGGTTTTCTTTAATAGGTAGTAACTGGTATTCGCCTTAGCCTCACGCTTATTCTCCGGATCCAACTGCTTTAACTGTTTCTGTATTGTTTCCGCAAGGTCTTTACTCACTTCACTTGTTCCGTAGTAAAAAACCTGCCCGCCCTTAACATACTCTTCGGAGTAACTGTTCTGGTGAATGCTGACAACCAGAATGGGATCTGCTTCCTCAATGACTTCGATACGGCGTTTCATATCCTGCACTTTCTTATTTGAGGTATTCTCATCATACAGTCCCCCGTCTTCTGTCCGTGTCATCACGACTTCATACCCGTCCAGTTCCAGAAACGTTTTTAAGATCTCTGCAATTTTCAGATTGATTTCCTTTTCCTGCTCTCCATGAATTCCGATTTTTCCCGGATCAATTCCACCGTGCCCTGCATCAATTACAATAACCTTCTTTTTTTCTGTGACTACCTGTGTCGATGAGGTATTGATAAATAATGCTCCCTCTTTTGATATAACAAACATGGATAACATGAGGATTCCCAGCATAAGCAGCTGTAGAATTTTCTCACCGCGTTCCCCAATCTTTAACTCCATATCGCTGTTCTTTCTGAAAGTATTTCTATATATTTATGCAGTCCTCT
>USDI01000049.1 GCA_900553305.1 uncultured Lachnospiraceae bacterium | reverse complement strand
GCAGACGATGAATTTTGGACTTTTTTCTCAAGATTTGCAACATTATGTCCATTTTCGGCATAGGCACTTACGGTTTCTTCAATACGATGGCTTGAGTATACAATATCCAACAACTCTGATTTGCAAACAGTTAAAAATATTTTTAAAACTTTTCTGCCATGTCAAAAGCCCGCCGTAGTCCTTTGACTATGACGGGCTTTTGTTTAAAGAAGTTTTCTTGTTTTCCCAACAAGATAAAGGGGAATATTGGTAAATGCTGGAAGCTTTCAATACGAATAATTCTTGTATAACACATTTTTCTGCGATTATTGATTATACTTTTGCACATTTTTCCAGATTTTGAAATTAAAATTTACACATTTTTTCGGCTTTTGAAATTAGACCCGTCAGGAAAAATAGATACGTCAAAATTCAAATGGAATTCTATTGACGCATGTATATACCAATTAAGCCGGTTCCTAGGAACCGGCTTAATTACACTACATTAAATCATATCATAATCGTAACTATCCAGAACCGCATTCGTAAAACCACTGCTAACGAAGCTTAGGTTTATCTCATGTGGTTACTTAGCCACCTTCGCATTCGGATAAATCTTCTCCATTTTCGCATCATCATAATGCTCATCTGCCCACTGCTGCCAGGAGCTTTCGGCGGCGATGCCCTTGCTACGCTCATCATAACGGACAAGCGCCACACACGAAACTGCCACATTGCAGCACATAAACACGATCAGTACCCATGTCAGAAGCTTGCCTGCTTTCATCGGGATCTTCTCGATCCACCTGGCGGCAAAGGGATAAATCTTCTTAAACCATACAACCGCAGCGATGCCCCAGAAAAAGCAATACAGCAGGTTGATTCGTCCTCCCAGGTTAAACGGAAGCTTACTGTAATCCCAGAACACCTTGCCAAATACCATCTCCGTAAACACACTGCACAGATATTCATAGCCACCGCCAAGCAAGGTTCCTACTGCGAACAAAAATCCGTCGTTTCGATCCTTATAACGATAGAGCATGGCTGTTCCAAGTGCAATGGCAAGTCCCCAGACAATGCTGAAGGGGCCCCAGACCACACTGCTCCGGCTCATCCAGACTCCGGCCGTGATCCGGCAGAAGATCGTTTCTGTAATATCTCCCAGGAAAGCACCCACGAAGAACAACATCACCACCTTGTAGAACCCGCAGCCTGCCGCAAACGCCTTCGCTCCAGCCATCTCCCCGGCAGCTTCTGCATGTGTTGTCCTGACCGCTTTGGGGTAAGCCTTATTGATTCTCCGTTCAATAATTCCGGTAATGGTCTTGCGCAGGCGGAAGCTTACCTTGTCAAGCTGTTCATTGGCAGCCTCCCACTGTGCCAGATATTTTCCTCTTCCTTTTAACAGGATATAAGAGGCCAGTACGTCCACTGCCAGCGCAATCATCAACACCAGAAGCAGGATATGCATGAGAACGGAAGGAAGCATGGAAATAAGTCCAAGAACGAATCCATTGCCCCAGCGCACGGTCACAAATCCCAGCAAGCCCCAGCCAAGAGACATCGGTAAACAGATATAGCCATCCAGGTTCCACTTCATGTTGGAGTAATTCCACCAACGCTCCCTGAAGGCCCTTTCGATCAGATGACCGGCTACCCATTCCACAGCCGTTGCATATACGGTTGCAAAAAGGAACAGCCACGGTCCCGACATTTCCCGTAAGCCCACGGACATCAACACCGCTGCAATACCGTAAATCACGCAGAACGGACCATTCACCAGTCCACGGTTTGCAAATTTCCGCTGCTTGCAGGCTGCCAGTACCACTTCAAAAATCCATCCAAGAAACGAGTAAATGTAAAACAGCCACAAAAGTTCATAAACCGAATAATGATCCATCGCATTTGTCTCCTTTTTGTATGCTCTACTGCTGAAAACCAGTTGGTCTTTTATGCCTTTTCACGGTACATCGTAGCATACTCTGATCATTTCTAAAAGTACCAATTACCATATACTTTTCTATCTCGATTTATTCTATTGTGGCTGTCTTATCTTTTTACTGCCTATCTAAATGTCATCAGGCTATAATCGCATTCTTCATAGATTTTACATATTCACCTACATACTTTGGAGCCCCGGTTCCATACTTCTCCAGAAGCTTTATAATGGCAGATCCGACAATCGCTCCATCAGAAAGTCCTGCCATCTTCTTTGCCTGCTCGGGCGTGGAAATTCCAAACCCGATCGCACACGGCACATCCGTATTCCGGCGCACCACCTCCATGATTGAGGAAAGATCTGTTTTAATCTCGGTACGTGTTCCGGTCACGCCAAGACTGGATACGATATAGAGAAAGCCTTTTGCTTCCTTCGCAATCATGGCAATCCGGTTTTCGGAGGTCGGGGCGACCAGGGAAATAAAGTCCATATCATACCGGTCACAAATCGACTGGAATTCCTCTTTTTCCTCAAACGGAACATCGGGAAGAATCAGTCCATCCATTCCGATCTCCTTACAGGTTGCAATGAACTTTTCGGAGCCATAGGAAAATACGACATTGGCATAGGTCATAAATACCATCGGAACCGTGACCTCTTTCCGAAGCTCCCGCACGAAGTCAAAAATCTTATCGGTCGTCACACCGCCCTTTAAGGCACGGATATTCGCTCCCTGAATGACCGGTCCTTCTGCCGTCGGATCGGAAAAAGGGATACCAAGTTCGATTAAATCTGCGCCGTTGCGGACCGCTTCTTTCACCGCCTCCGCTGTGGTGGCAAGATCCGGATCCCCGCAGGTGATAAAGGCGATAAATGCCTTTCCGTTTTCAAATGCTTTCCGAATGTTACTCATGAATATCCTCCCCTCTGTAACGGGCAATGGCTGCACAATCCTTGTCACCTCTGCCGGATATGGTAATTACAATCATCTGATCTCTGCTCATCTGCGGAGCCAGCCTCTTTGCATAAGCTACGGCATGCGCGGATTCAATGGCCGGGATGATTCCTTCGGTCTTTGCCAGATACTCAAAGGCATCTACCGCTTCCTCATCCGTTACCGGTACATATTCCGCTCTGCCAATATCATGGAGATATGCATGCTCCGGTCCGACTCCCGGGTAATCAAGTCCTGCTGAAATCGAATAGACCGGCGCAATCTGACCGTATTTATCCTGACAGAAGTAGGACTTCATGCCATGAAAAATACCTAACCTTCCGGTAGCAATGGTTGCTGCGGTTTCAAAGGTATCCACACCCCGACCTGCTGCTTCGCATCCGATCAGGCGCACACCTTCATCTTCGATAAAGTTGTAAAAGCTGCCAATTGCATTCGAGCCGCCGCCCACACAGGCGATGACTGCATCCGGAAGTCTGCCTTCCTTTTCCAGCATCTGCTCCTTGATTTCTTTTGAAATAACTGCCTGAAAATCACGTACAATCGTCGGGAAAGGATGCGGTCCCATGACCGATCCCAGACAATAATGCGTATCACTGATCCGGGATGTCCATTCTCTCATTGCTTCCGATACGGCATCCTTCAGGGTTGCAGTTCCGGATTTTACCGGAATGACCTCTGCTCCTAAAAGCCGCATGCGATAAACGTTAAGCGCCTGACGAATGGTATCTTCTTCGCCCATGAAAACCACACATTCCATGCCCATGAGGGCTGCTGCCGTCGCTGTTGCCACGCCGTGCTGTCCGGCTCCGGTTTCTGCGATGAGTCTCGTCTTGCCCATTTTTTTCGCCAAAAGCGCCTGTCCCAGCACATTATTGATCTTGTGCGCGCCGGTATGATTTAAGTCCTCTCTTTTTAAATAAATCTTCGCACCGCCCAGATCCTTCGTCATCTTTTCCGCATAATAAAGCCGGGAAGGTCTGCCCGCATATTCGTTCAGAAGCTCTGTCAGCTCTCTGTTAAATTCCGGATCGTTTTTATAATGATTGTATGCTTCTTCCAGCTCAATCACAGCGTTCATCAGTGTTTCCGGTATATACTGACCGCCGTGAATGCCGAAGCGTCCATTTGGATTTGTCATAAGCTGTTTTCCTTTCTCACAGCGGTTACAAACGCTGCTATTTTCTCTCTGTCCTTGCTTCCGTCTGTCTCGATTCCCGAGCTGACATCGACCGCATAGGGGTGAAGCTGCCGAATGGCTTCTGTTACATTCTGAGGGTTCAGCCCTCCTGCCAGGAAGTAGGGACGTGTTTCCTCAGCATATAAGGATTTCTCCCGGTTCCGTTTTGTACAGAAGGCCCTCTCCCCATCCTTCTCTGCATCGATTGCCCGATCATAGCCTGACTCCATACGGAGTACCTCCCAATTAAAGGTACTCCCGGTTCCGGCTCCGGAATCCAGCAGAATCTCATCCGCACTGCTTTTCATCGCACGCACGACATCCTCCCTGCTTAGAATCCGGAATGCCTGAATGACCGGCTTGAGGGTCAGCTCCCGGAGTCTCACAAGATACTCTTCATCCTCGCTTCCGTGAAGCTGTGCAAGCTCAATCACTCCCTGATTCAAAAGCGCCGCTACCCTTTCCGGTGCTTCATCGACAAATACCCCGACTGCCTGAATCCGGGGATCAAGGTGATCCTTCAGTTCCGCTGCCTGTTCTGCCGTCACGTATCGTCTGCTCTCTGGTGCGAACACAAACCCGGCATAGTCCGGCTTCCATTCATTAACTGCCTCAATATCTTCTAAATTCCTCAGTCCGCACATCTTGATCTTTGTCATACTTCCTCCCGCAGTGCAGCTGGCATTGCTTTCTTCTCCGACTCACGCAGTGCAGCAAGCATTGCTTTCTTATCTTCGGCCCGCATCAGGGTTTCACCGATCAGGACAGCATCCGCTCCGATCTCGCGCAGCTTTGCTACATTCTCCACAGACTTCACACCGCTTTCAGATACAAACAGGATGTCCTTCGGGATCTGTTCCCGAAGCCGTGTGCTATTCCCGGTATCTACCGTGAAGTCCTTGAGATTCCGGTTGTTCACACCAATGATCCGTGCACCTGCTTCGATTGCCATGTCTACTTCCTTTTCATCATGTGCCTCCACCAGTGCAGATAATCCCAGGTCATCGCTGATTTCCCGGTACTCCTTCAGCTGCTCTTTCGACAGAATCGAACAGATAAGAAGTACTGCTGATGCACCCAGAAGCTTTGCTTCATAGATCATGTACTCATCCACCGTAAAATCCTTTCGAAGACACGGTATGGATACGACCTGTGCAATCTCCTGAAGATACTCATCTTTTCCTAAGAACCACTTCGGCTCCGTCAATACGGAAATGCAGTCTGCTCCGGCAGCCTCATACTCCTTTGCAATCGAAAGATACGGGAAGTCCGGTGCAATCAGTCCCTTCGAGGGAGAGGCCTTTTTACACTCGCAGATAAAGGAAATGTCCGGTTTCTTCAATGCATTCTCAAAAGCAAAATTTCCTTTAGGAAGCTCTACGGCCTGTCTGCGGATATCCTCTGCGGAAATCCGGCTTTTGGCTGCGGCCACACGTTCTTTGGCATAATCTGCTAATTCGTCCAGAATGGTCATGCCTCTACCTCCGGACGATTGCTGACTTCGATCAGCTTCTGCAGCGTCTCATAAGCCTTTCCGGTATCAATCAGCTCTGACGCATAGGTAATTCCTTCTTTGAGGCTTCCGGCTTTTCCTCCAATATAAAGGGCTGCTCCGGCATTCATCAAAACTGCGTTGCGCTTCGGTCCCTGTTCTCCCTTTAAAATGTTGATCGTGATCTGTGCATTTTCATCCGGTGCACCGCCCACAAGATCTTCCCTGGTACAACGCGGGAATCCGAACTGCTCCGGTGTAATCACGTAGGATTTGAACCATCCGTCGCGGATCTCGCAGACCCTGGTCGGTGCACTCATGGAAATTTCGTCAAGCTTGTCCATTCCATAAACGACCATGCCGCGTTTCACTCCAAGATTAATTAACACCTGAGCCAGTGGTTCAACAAGATACTCGTCATAAACACCGAGAAGCTGCATGGACGGAGAACCGGGGTTCGTCAGAGGTCCAAGGATGTTAAATACGGTACGGAAGCCCAGCTCCTTACGAATCGGTCCTACATATTTCATGGAGGTGTGATACTTCTGTGCAAAGAAGAAGCACATGCCGGCTTCCTTTAATAATTCGATGCAGCGTGCCGGGCTCTGTTGGATATTGACGCCAAGTGCTTCCAGACAGTCCGCGGTTCCGCACCTGGAAGATGCCGCACGGTTTCCGTGCTTGGCTACCTTCATGCCGCCTGCTGCCGCAACCAGTGCCGATGTCGTTGAAATATTGAAGCTCTGTGCATTGTCTCCACCGGTTCCCACAATTTCAAAAATATCCATTCCGGTATCGACCTTCGTTGCATGGTCACGCATCGCTGCCGCGCATCCTGCAATTTCATCTGTCGTTTCCGCCTTCGCACTCTTGGTTGACAGGGCAGCAAGAAATGCAGCATTCTGTGTCGGTGAAGTCTCACCGCTCATAATTTCATTCATAACTGCGTAGGCTTCCTCGTAGGTCAGGTCTTCCTTGTTTACAATCTTTACAATCGCTTCCTTAATCATGGTTGTTTCCTCCTTGTACTTATATTCCTTTTATTTTGTATTTCTTTTGATTTGTATTTCTTTTGTTTCGCTTGCCTTATTTCCTCTGGGTGTATACCTTCATTTTGTTCCTGCCCACCCTCCTGCCTTACTAACTCTGGGTATGGTAATCAATCTTTTTCTTCTATACCCTCCTCAGTCAGAAGTCAGGAATAATTCTTCAACTTTATAAAGTTCTCAAGCATCTTCTTTCCGTCCGGTGTCATAATGGATTCCGGATGAAACTGGACTCCGAAGACCGGATACTCCTTATGCTGCACCGCCATAACCTCTCCGTCTGTTGTGACAGCGGTAACTTTCAGACAATCCGGAATGGTCTGCGGATCTGCAGCAAGTGAATGATATCTTGCTACCCTGGCGGTCTCCGGGCATCCATTAAAAAGTACACACTCCGGATCAAATTTCACATCCGACTGCTTCCCGTGCATCAGTTCTTTTGCATAAGTAACCGTTGCTCCAAAGGCGGCACAGATCGCCTGATGTCCAAGACACACACCTAATATCGGAATCTCTTTTCCCAGAGTCTTCGCTGCCTCAATAATCACTCCGGCTTCCTCCGGCCGTCCGGGTCCCGGAGATAAAATAATGCAGTCCGGCTTCAGATTCCGGATCTCCTCCACCGCCATCTCATCGTTCCGGATGACGCGGATATCCGGATCAATCTCTCCGATCAGTTGATACAGGTTATAAGAAAAACTATCGTAATTATCAATCAACAAAATCATAATTCTTCCTCCTGTGCAAGTTCCAGTGCTTTTAAGGAAGATTTCGCCTTGTTCAAGCACTCCTCAAATTCTTTTTCCGGAACGGAATCTGCAACAATTCCGGCTCCACTCCGTACAAACACCTTTCCATTCTTTTTATAAGCAATGCGGATGGCAATACAGGTATCCATGTTTCCGGTAAAATCAATGTATCCGATTGCACCACCGTAAATGCCCCGCTTGTTATTTTCCAGCTCTCCAATGAGCTGGCAGGCACGGATCTTCGGTGCTCCGGAAAGCGTTCCTGCCGGAAGAACGGCCTCGATGGCGTTCAGTGCATCCTGATCCTCCCGGATCTCGCCCCGTACGGTAGACCCGATGTGCATAACATGGGAATAACGCTCAATGGAATGCAGCTTTTCTACCTGAACGGTTCCAAACTTACTGATTTTACCCAAATCGTTTCTTCCAAGATCCACCAGCATGTTGTGTTCTGCAATTTCTTTTTCATCCGCCAGAAGCTCTTTCTCCAGTGCCCGGTCCTCTTCCTCTGTCTTGCCACGCGGCCTGGTTCCTGCCAATGGGAACGTATGTAATACACCATCTTCGAGCTTGACCAGCGTTTCCGGTGAAGCTCCTGCCACCTCGACGTCCGTTCCCGAAAAATAAAACATATACGGGGAAGGATTGATGGTCCGGAGTACCCGGTAGGTATTTAACAGGCTTCCCTCAAACGGAGCGCTCAGACGGTTGGACAATACAATCTGGAAAATATCTCCCTCGCGGATATAATGCTTTGCCTTTTCGACCATATCACAATATTGTTCCTTATTAAAAAGAGGGGTTACCTCACCAAGAAGCTTTCCTCCCGGTTCCTCCTTTTTCTTCCCATTGTGCAGAAGATCCACGAGCTGCTTCAGCTCCATAACGGCCTTATTGTATCCAACCTCTACATCCTGCAGCGGCATATTAACAATCAGAATCAGCTTCTGCCGGACATTGTCGAATGCGATCACCTTGTCAAACAGCATCAGATCAACATCCTTAAAATCTTCGGTATCCTCAACCTTACACCGCACAGCCGGTTCACTGTATCCCAGATAATCATAGGAAAAGTATCCGACAAGTCCGCCCGTAAAGGAAGGCAGATAAGAAAACCGGGGACTCTTATAATCTGCAAGAATCTGTCTCAGATAATTCGAAGGATTATCCGTTTTGATCCGGATGTTTCCTGCCTTGATCTCACCATCGATGCAGGTGATCTCCATCTTGGGATCAAATCCAAGAAAGGTATACCGTCCCCACTTATCATTTGCCCATGCAGATTCAAGCATGTAACAATGCGTCGATACATTTTTCAGAATCTTCATGGTTTCGATTGGGGTTGTAAAGTCGGAAAGAAGCTCACAGCTTACCGGGACCACATTGTATTTATTCGTTGCTGCAATTTCCTTCACCTCACTGAGTTCTGGTAAAAAGTTCATTTGATCCACCTCCTGAATAAATATAAAAACAGATGCTGCACGCAAAAAAAATCCTTGACAGAATGAAAATTCTGTCAAGGACGAATAGAGTACAATTATAGTACGACACAATCCGCGGTGCCACCTTGAATTCACGGTCTGACCCGTGCACTTTACAGGATACCTTCATATCCCAGGCAACTGACGTATGCCTCACGTTGCAGAATACTTTGAATACAGGAGCTTATTTCTATCTTTAATCAAAAAACTTCCTGCTCATTTGACTGCACCCTCTGCGGTCCATTTGACAACTTGTTTCTTACCTGACTCTCAGCAACACAGGCTCTCTGTAAAGGCATTCTTGCCGTTATCTCCGCTTCAACGGTTTATTCTATTAAATTGATGAAATTATAGCATGACCATTTATAGGTGTCAATATAAAAAATTATTCGGCAGCTCATTTCGACAGCTCATTCTATGAAAAATTATTCAGGCAGCTCATGTATGGCATAATTGAACAATTACAGTAATTATTCACAGTTCACTTCCCGGAGCTGAGCCTTCGCCGCATTCACATATCGCTGTGCATTATTCCCCGTTTCCCTGATTTCCTCCGGAGTCAGACTGCGGATCACTTTCGCCGGATTGCCAAAGGCAAGGCTTCCATCCGGAATGTGTGTATTTTGTGTCACAAGAGCTCCCGCTCCAACGATGCAGTTGTCTCCAATGACTGCTCCGTTCAGAATAATAGCCCCCATTCCAATGAGTGTGTTGCTTCCAACCGTACAGCCATGAACAATGGCTCCATGTCCGATCGTTACATCATCTCCAATGCTCACCGGATAGTAGGAGTTCACATGCACTACGGCATTGTCCTGTATATTCGTCCTACTGCCAATAATAATCTGATTGGAATCCCCACGGATCGTTGCATTGTACCAGACGCCCGAATCCTCTCCAATTGTGATATTTCCTTTGATAACTGCACCCTCTGCCACATAGTAAGCCATGGTTTGTCCTCCTGATCCAATCTGATTTCTTTCTTATCGTATCACGGACTGAAACAGATCTCAATTCACATTGCTAATTTTCTATTGCCTGTTATCCATCCGCCAATTATCCGCTAATTATTCTCAAAAAATTTCTTGTAAACCGATACGATTCTATGTCATAATGATTAAGTTGTCGTTTTAAAAATTTTACGAGGGAATAAAAGGAAAATGTCAGAAAAAATTGCAAGTATTAACAGTGTTGTAAACAGCTTCATCTGGGGTGTTCCCGCCATGATCTGCATCATCGGCGTCGGCATCCTTTTAACCGTCAGAACGAGATGTATTCAGGTGCGCAAGTTTGGCGTTGCCATGAAAAACACCATCGGAAAGATTTTTGACAAAACGCAGGCCCGGGATGGCTCTATGAGTCCCTTTCAGGCTGTATGTACGGCTCTTGCCGGAACCGTAGGAACCGGAAATATCGCAGGCGTTGCCGGTGCCATCGCACTTGGCGGACCGGGTGCCATCTTCTGGATGTGGTGTTCCGCATTCTTAGGCATGTGTACCAAGTTTTCTGAAGTAACTCTCGCCATCCATTTCCGTGAAAAAAATAAAAACGGCGAATACGTTGGCGGACCTATGTATTACATTAAAAACGGTCTGTCTAAAAAATGGCATTTCCTGGCTGTCTTTTATGCGGTCTTCGGCGTACTGACCGTCTTCGGTACCGGCAATGCGACTCAGGTAAATACCATTGTTTCCTCTGTAAATACCGCACTTATGAATTTCAATATTTTAAAGGGCGAACCCAACAGCAATGTCAACCTGATCTTCGGCATCTTTATCGCCGCACTGGTTGCCATGGTACTGCTTGGTGGAATCAAGAGAATCGGACAGGTATCCGAAAAGCTCGTCCCTTTTATGGCGGTTCTGTATGTCATCCTCTCTCTTGGTGTCATCCTCCTGAACCTTCCACGTGTTCCTGGAGTTTTTGCCCAGATTGTCAGTGGTGCATTTACCCCCAGAGCAGCAACCGGCGGTATCATCGGATCCATGTTCCTTAGTATGAAAAAGGGCGTTTCAAGAGGAATCTTCTCCAATGAAGCCGGCCTCGGTACCGGATCCATCGCCCATGCCTGTGCCGATACCGACAATGCAGTTCATCAGGGTATGTTCGGAATTTTCGAAGTTTTCATGGATACCATTGTGATCTGTACCATGACCGGACTCGTCATTCTGCTCGCCGCTCCGAATATTTCCTATGGACAGGCAGCCGGTGCAGAATTAACCATCTCCGGCTTTACGGCAACCTACGGCGGCTGGGTATCCATCCTCACAGCGATTGCCATGTGCTGTTTTGCATTCAGTACCATCATCGGATGGGGCTTATACGGCTCCCGCTGTATTGAATTCCTCGGCGGTGAAAAGTTCGTCCGTCCGTTCCTCGTAGTATATTCCTTCGTTTCCATCGTTGGAGCTACCATGAACCTTGGACTGCTTTGGGATATCTCCGATACCTTCAACGGACTTATGGCTGTTCCCAACCTGATCGCCCTGCTTATGCTCTCCGGTCATGTAAAGAAGCTTGCCATGGAAGTCGATCAGGCCGAAAAGGACGGCACGATTTAGGATCATCTTTTTGCAGACAAAATCACATTTTCGCCACCGGCAGCTAACGTCTGGGTGCGTTCGAATACGAATGCATCCAGATTTTCAATATTCCTTGGCGATCTGATCCTGAATTCCATACTGCCTCTTAAATATTTCAAGATCCTCAAAACCTCGGATCAACATCACTTCTCTGAACTCCCCTGTATGCAGGTTCTTAAATCCCGCAACCTGCTCTCCATTACAGATACTTGCCTTAATCAGAGGTTTTTCATTTTCTTTATCATAGGAATGCGGAATGGTTTTCTTCTTAAACAGTGCCATGGTCTTCCTTTCCTTCCTCAGCCTGCCGCTCATCTGTCACAATATGTATTACATATGGCTTTGGATTTTTTAGTTCTGTGCGGAAAAATTCCGGATACAACTTCTGCTTACAGTCTGCCGTCACCCAGACTAACTTTTCCCTGCTGTTGTTATCAGTAAAACTTTCACATTTGGGTTGAAAGTCTTCGGGCACTTTCATATAAAAGTAATAGGAAATTTCATAAATCAGCTTGTTCTTCTTAATCCCCATTTCTCCATAAAAGAAGTTTTCCTGAATGAAGCCAAGATGATCTACTTTCATTTCCACTCCTGTTTCCTCAAATACTTCCCTTATCACTGCTTCTTCTGCGGTTTCTCCAAATTTCACTCTTCCTCCCACAGAATATAAATAGTCCTGCCGGTCATTGCCAACCATGAGGAGCCGATTTCCCTTTCTTATAATTGCTCCTACCCGGATATTAATAAGACCATTATCAATTGGAATGGTGCAGTCGGATGGGGGATTCTCTGCCTTTTTGTTACGATCCTGCCATAGCACAAAATCAATCTTCTTAGCATCAGATATCTCTAGATCGGGAAATTTCTGATTAAATAAAGTCAGGATCATCTGTCCTTCATCAGAATGTAAATATTCGTAAAACCTCTTTTTGTACAAATCATATTTCTGCACACATGCACTTTCACGGTTTTTATGTCCCGCTGCCGGTTCCGCAAGGCCGACATCGCCTGGTGTGATTTCCGCTACGC
>USDI01000048.1 GCA_900553305.1 uncultured Lachnospiraceae bacterium | reverse complement strand
GTTAAATTAATTGAAGTATAGTATAAAACGTTCCTGCTTGCAAGACACCCTCTGTAACACATGTTACAGTATTTTACGAAAGCAAAAGGAGAATTTATTATGACTGAGAACAAAACACTGAAAATTGTTGTTATCATCACCGGAATTTTAACCGTATTATTAGGCTTCTATACCCTGGTAAGACCTTTGATGACATTTCTTTCTATTGGCTGGATTTTCGGAATCTTCCTGCTGATAAATGGTATTGAACTTGTCATTCTTTCTTTATCCAAAGAGAAAAAAGAGGTCGTTGCCTGTATTCTTGGTGTTCTGGAAGCACTTGCCGGTATTCTTTTATTATCCAGCGGCATCCAGAGATTCATTACAGACGTAATGGCAGCTTATCTCGTTGGCACAGTCGTCCTGATTTACGGTATCTTCCAGATTATTGCCGGTGTCAAAGTATGCAAATTTTCCAAGGGAAAAGGAATCCTTGGCATTGTCTGTGGTGTTTTATCCATTCTTATCAGTATGATAGCAATTGCCCACCCGTTACTTACCATGATTTCTACCGGATACATGATTGCATTTTCTGTCTTAATGCAGGGAATCAACATGGTCGTCCTTGGGCTTAACTTTGGAAAAACAGAAAGATAATAAAAGGATTGACTTCTGAGGTTCTCTATAAAATTTCGGTTTGATGAAAACAATCCCCGATCCATCCTGTGACTTCACACCACATCGGACAAATCGGGGATTCATCATTGATTTCTTATTTTATATTCATAACCATTTATCCATGCTCATTCATAGCATCCTGCCTGCTGCCGGAATACTTACAGGCCGTAAGCGTTCTACCACGGCGTTCCACCGTCAATCGTCGAGATCTCCGGAACGGTTTCTTCGAGGACATCAAGCAGGATCTTTACGGTATCGAGGGAGGTAAACATGGTAACTCCGTTCTGCACCGCACATCTTCTGATGGCAACACCATCCTCATAGTGCACTCCGGAAAGGATCGCACGGGTGTTGATGATGTAGCTGACATATCCGGCACGGATGGATTTTAGGATCTCATCACTGCCTTCACTCAGCTTGCCGCGCACTCTGGTACGGATGCCATGCTCCTTCAGGAAATTGGCGGTTCCGATCGTTGCTTCAATGTTAAAGCCAAGCATGTAGAAACGACGGATCAGCGGAAGTGCTTCTTCCTTATCTTCATCTGCAAGGGTTACCACAACGGTTCCATAGTCCTTCATGCGGATGCCGGATGCCTGTAACGCCTTGTAGAAGGCACGGTTCAGACGCTTGTCATAGCCGATGGCTTCACCGGTGGATTTCATTTCCGGAGAAAGGTACGCATCCATGCCGCTCAGCTTCTCGAAAGAGAATGCCGGAGCCTTGACATACCATCTTTCCTTTTCCTTCGGAATCATCTCGGTAATGCCCTGGGATGCAAGATTTTCACCCATCATGACCTTCGTTGCAATATTGACAAGCGAAAGTCCGGTAGATTTTGACAGGAACGGAACGCTTCGGGAAGCTCTCGGGTTTACTTCAATAATAAATACCTGATCCTGACGGTCTACAATAAACTGGATATTGAACAGTCCACGGATACCGATGGCAAGTCCGAGGCGTGTGGTATAATCTGCAATCGTTTCCTTCACCTGATCGGAAATGTCATACGGCGGATAAACGCTGATGCTGTCTCCGGAATGGACACCGGTACGTTCCACAAGCTCCATGATACCGGGGATAAATACCTTTTCTCCGTCGCAGATTGCATCAACCTCGACTTCCTTACCAACGACATATTTATCTACCAGAACCGGCTTATCCTTATCCACCTCTACAGCATTCTTCAGGTAATGGCGCAGCATCTTTTCATTCGCTACGATTTCCATGGCCCGTCCACCCAGCACGAAGCTCGGTCTTACCAGTACCGGATAACCAACCCTGGCTGCTGCCTCCACACCGCTTTCAATGTCGGTAACGGCAATTCCCTGCGGATGAGGAATTCCGGTCTTCTGGATCATATTCTCAAAGAGATCTCTGTCTTCTGCATTGTCAATGGCTTCACAGCCTGTTCCTATGATCGGAACGCCCTTTTCGGCAAGGGGCTTTGCCAGATTGATGGCCGTCTGTCCGCCTAAGGATACAATCACGCCCTTCGGATGCTCAAGCTCCATAACGTTCATGACATCTTCTACGGTAAGCGGCTCAAAGTAAAGCTTATCTGCCGTTGTATAATCGGTAGAAACGGTCTCCGGATTGTTGTTGATGACGATGGCTTCATAGCCGGCTTCCTGAATCGCACGTACCGCATGAACGGTGGAGTAGTCGAACTCAACACCCTGTCCGATCCGGATCGGACCGGAGCCTAACACAACGATCTTCTCGCGGTCGGATACAATGGATTCATTTTCACTTTCATAGGTCGAGTAGAAATACGGTACATAGCTGTCAAACTCGCTTGCGCAGGTATCAATCATCTTATAAATCGGGAAGATGCCGTACTTCTTACGCATATCGTAGACTTCCTCTTCCTTCAGCTTCCAGAGTTCTGCAATATAGGCATCGGAAAAGCCTCTCTTCTTTGCTTCGCGTAAAAAGGCTTCATCGCCAACCGGAGCGCCCTCTAATTCCTTTTCAAAGTCCACGATCTTCTTGATCTTATCTAAGAAGAACAGGTCAATCTGTGTTGCATTGCAAAGCCGGGAATGATCGGCTCCCATCCACATCAACTGGGCAATCGCATAAATACGGTCATCCCTGCCCTCCTGTACATATTGAAGTAGTTCTTCCTTGGACATATTCTCGCGGTCAAACTTCTCCATATGAATATGATTCTTGTGATCCTCGAGGGAACGGATAGACTTTAACAGACTTTCCTCAAAGGTCCGTCCGACACCCATAACCTCACCGGTTGCTTTCATCTGGGTACTCAGTACATTGGAAGCATCCGTAAACTTGTCAAACGGGAAACGGGGCATCTTCGTAACCACATAGTCAAGGGCCGGTTCGAAGCAGGCCGGTGTGTTGGCAAGCCGGATCTCATCCAGATCCATACCAACAGCAATCTTTGCTGATACTCTCGCAATCGGATAACCGGTTGCCTTGGAAGCCAGTGCCGAAGATCTCGATACACGGGGATTTACTTCAATGACATAATAGGAGAAGGACTGCGGATCCAGCGCGAACTGGACGTTACAGCCGCCCTTTACCTTAAGGGCACGGATGATCTTAAGGGCACTGTCTCGGAGCATCTGATACTCTTTATTGGTCAGTGTCTGGCTCGGTGCAACAACGATGGAGTCACCGGTATGCACACCAACGGGATCCAGGTTTTCCATGTTGCAGACGGTGATCGCGGTATCGTTCGCATCACGCATTACTTCGTATTCAATTTCCTTATAGCCTTTGATACTCTTTTCTACCAGAACCTGATGTACCGGAGATAACGCAAGCGCATTCTTCATCATCTGCTGCATTTCTTCCGGATCATAAGCGAAGCCGCCGCCGGTTCCACCTAAGGTAAATGCCGGACGTAAAATGACCGGATAGCCGATTTTGTTTGCTGCTTCCAGGCCTTCCTCCACCGAATAAGTGATCTGGGAAGGAACGACCGGCTCTCCGATCCGTTCACAAAGCTCTTTGAACAGCTCACGGTCTTCCGCACATTCGATACTTTCTGCATCGGTTCCTAATAATTCGATTTCACATTCCTGTAAGACGCCCTTTTTCTGAAGCTGCATGGCAAGATTTAATCCGGTCTGGCCGCCGATTCCGGGTACGATGGCATCCGGTCTTTCATAACGGCAGATTCTCGCTACATATTCCAGGGTTAAGGGCTCCATGTAAACTTTATCTGCAATAGAGGTATCTGTCATAATGGTCGCCGGGTTGGAGTTTACGAGGATGACCTCATACCCCTCTTCCTTCAGTGCCAGACATGCCTGCGTTCCTGCATAGTCAAACTCTGCTGCCTGTCCAATGACAATCGGACCGGAACCGATGACCAGTACCTTCTTAATGTCTGTCCGTTTAGGCATTTGTCGCTACCTCCTTCATATTCTCAATAAACTGCTCAAACAGATAGCTGCTGTCCTGCGGTCCGGGTGCGCTTTCCGGGTGATACTGCACACTGAAAACGCGGTCCTCCTTACAGCAGACACCTTCTACGGTATTGTCAAGCAGATTCATATGGGTCACGCTAAGTCCCGTTCCTTCAAGGCTATCCAGATCTACGGCATAGCTGTGGTTCTGGGAGGTGATTTCAATGTGACCGGTCTTTAGATTCTTCACCGGATGGTTGCCGCCACGATGACCGAACTTTAATTTATAGGTTTTCGCACCATATGCCAAAGAAATCATCTGATGACCAAGGCAGATCCCGAAGATCGGGTACCTGCCGCGAAGCTGCTTAATGAGTGCGATCACCTTCGTTACATCCTCCGGATCCCCCGGGCCGTTTGATAAAAAGATGCCGTCCGGTCTCATCCATTCGATCTCATCCAGAGTAACATCATAAGGAACGATGGTGACGTTGCATCCATATTTATTTAAGGAACGTACAATGTTCATTTTCATTCCGCAGTCGATGGCTACGACATTGAAACGGTGATTTGCAGTACGGGAATACCATTTCTTATGACAGCTTACCCGGGATACGGCATCATGCGGAACCGGCGTTGCTTTGATCTTTGCAAGACCTTCCTCCAATGTCGTTGAAATATCGGTCATAATACCGCGTCTGGATCCCAGATCACGGATACTTCTGGTCAGTTCTCTTGTATCAATTCCATAAATTCCCGGAATATGGTTCTCTTCCATGACCTCGGATAAGGTCTGGGTATACCGGAAATTCGAAGGCATATCATTATAATCTCTGACGATCATTCCTCCAATGGAAAGAAGCTTGCTTTCAAAATCCTCATCGGTAATTCCATAATTACCAATCAGGGGATAGGTCATCACAACCATCTGATCCGTATAGGACGGATCGGAAAGGATCTCCTGATATCCCACCATGGAGGTGTTAAATACGATTTCACATACCCGCTCATCCTGACTTCCGAAATGGTAGCCAATGTACTCGCTGCCATCCTCCAGAATAAGCTTCCTGTCCGGACTGTTCATGATTTCTGTCTCTTCCTTTCTGTATCTCTGTATCGATTCCTTTATTAAATAAATTGTTCTTTTTAATAAGTGTAGCAAATATTCTTCTGATTGCAAGACAAAATATAACGAATGGAGTTCTGAATAGTTAAACCTGTCATGCCGCAATCACTTCTTCGACGCCCGTTCGGAAAGCCGGCTCTCGAAACGGTCCTTCGAGGTATTCTCCGGTATGGCGGTCGGGTAATCGCCGTCAAAGCAGGCACTGCAGTAATCCGCACTTCCGATCAGGTTTTTCAAATCCTCGACGGGCAGATAAGAAAGGCTGTCCACGCCGATCTGCTTTGCAATTTCTTCAACGGAATAATGGCAGGCAATCAGATTCTCCTTCGTGTCAATATCCGTTCCGTAATAGCAGGGATTTAAAAAGGGCGGTGCGGAAATACGCATATGTACCTCTTTGGCTCCCGCATTGCGCAGAAGCTTCACGATCTGTCCACTGGTTGTCCCTCGCACGATCGAATCATCCACCAGTACCACACGTTTTCCCTCTACGACATTGTGAATGGGGTTTAACTTGATGCGGACCTGATTCATTCTGGACTGCTGCCCCGGCGAAATAAAGGTTCTGCCAATATATTTGTTCTTGATAAATCCGATTTCATAGGGAATTCCCGATTCCTGTGCATACCCTAAGGCAGCATCCAGTCCGGAATCCGGAACACCGATCACGACATCGGCATCCACCGGGTTCTCCCTTGCCAGGATCCGTCCTGCCTGCACTCTTGCTTCGTGCACCGGCACACCCTGAATGACAGAGTCGGGACGCGCGAAGTAAATGTACTCAAAAATGCAGATCCGGCAGCGTTTCTTCCCACAGTGTGTCCTTATGGAACGTACGCCGTTTTCATCAAACACCACAATCTCTCCGGGTAACAGATCCCGCTCAAAGGTGGCTCCGACCGCTTCAAGGGCACAGCTTTCGGAGGCTACCACATAAATGCCGTCCGCAGTCCTTCCATAGCACAGGGGACGCATTCCCAAAGGATCCCTTGCGGCAAGGAGCTTCGTTGCCGACATCAGCACCAGAGAGTAGGCTCCCTCCAACACTTCCATTGTATCACAAAGAGCCTCCTCGATCGAGGGGGCTTTTAATCGCATCTGAGTGATGATATACGCAATGATTTCCGTATCGCTTGTGGAATGGAAAATCGCACCGTTCAGTTCGAGCCGGTCACGCAAAGAATAGGCATTGCTGATATTGCCGTTATGTGCCAGTGCCATTTTCCCTTTCTGGTGATTGACCTCGATCGGCTGACAGTTACTGCGGTTGTTACCACCGGTTGTTCCGTAACGGACATGACCGACACAGGCGGTTGCCGCCGGAAATTTGGTCAGTACCTCTCTTGAAAACACATCATTGACAAGTCCAAGATCCTTATGCGAGGTAAAAAGACCATCCTCACAGACCACAATTCCGCAGCTTTCCTGTCCACGGTGCTGCAGGGCATATAATCCATAATAGGCAATCTCTGCAAGATTTGTGGCGTTTGGGGTAAAACACCCAAAAACGCCACATTCTTCATGAATTCCTTTTAAATTTTCCATTGTTACTCCTCCGTCTTCGTAACTGTTCAGTACCTTCACAGTTACGATGCAAAATCCATTCCAAATCGGCTTCGCCGATGGGATTTTGCATTACTGAATCATTTTCTTACGGTCTCAGCAGTAAATGCTTCGACCTGTTCTGAATAGTTACCCGTCTTCAGTACATGTTCACATGCTGCATTGACAAATCCCTGAAACAGGGGATGCGATTTATTGGGTCTGCTCTTGAATTCCGGATGATACTGCACACCGATAAAGAACGGATGCTCACTTAATTCCACCGCCTCCACAAGGCGTCCGTCCGGAGACAGACCACTTAAGGTAAGTCCTGCCTGCTGCAGGCTTTCCCGATATGCATTATTAAATTCGTAACGATGACGATGACGCTCATTAATATGATCCGTGCCGTAGCACTTTTCCATTCTCGTTCCCTTCTGGATTTCACAGGGGTAGCTTCCAAGACGTAATGTTCCGCCCTTATCAATATCGTCATTCTGTCCCGGCATATAATCAATGACCTTGTTGGCACAAAGCTCATCGAACTCACCGGAATTGGCATCGGTAATTCCTGCCACATGACGGGCAAATTCCATAACCGCAATCTGCATGCCAAGGCAGATGCCAAGGTAAGGGATACCCTTTTCCCTTGCATATTTTGCTGCCATAATCATGCCTTCGATGCCTCGGTTTCCGAAGCCTCCGGGAACGATGATTCCCTGAAGAGATCCCAATTCTTCCTCTACGGTCTGTTCCGTTAATTTTTCGGAATCAATCCAGTGGATCTTCACATAAGTGCCACACTGATATCCGGCATGCTGCAACGCCTCTGCCACCGAAAGGTATGCATCGTGAAGCTGTACATATTTCCCTACAAGTCCGATCTGGACTTCCTTCTTCCGGCTCTTGATCTTTTCTACCAGTGCGGTCCATTCCTTCAGATCACAGGGTGCGGTTTCCAGAGAAAGCTCCCGGCATACGATTGATGAGAAGTTTGCTTCTTCGAGCATCAGCGGTGCTTCATAGAGATTCGGCAGGGTGATGTTTTCAATGACACAGTCCGGCTTTACGTTACAGAACATGGAAATTTTGTTCTTAATGGAATCCTCTAACGGTTCATCGCAACGAAGCACGATGATGTTCGGGTTGATTCCCATTCCCTGTAATTCCTTTACGGAATGCTGGGTCGGTTTGGACTTGTGTTCCTCGGAACCACGTAAATATGGCACAAGTGTCACATGAATGAATAAGCTGTTTTCCCTTCCGATTTCGAGGGCAATCTGACGGATCGCTTCCAGGAACGGCTGGGACTCAATATCACCGATGGTTCCGCCGATTTCTGTAATTACGACATCCGCGTCAGTCTGCTTTCCGACACGATAGATAAACTCCTTGATCTCATTCGTGATATGGGGAATGACCTGCACCGTGGAGCCCAGATACTCTCCACGGCGTTCTTTATTTAATACGTTCCAGTAAACCTTACCGGTTGTCAGGTTGGAAAACCGGTTCAGATCTTCATCAATAAAACGCTCATAATGTCCGAGGTCTAAGTCCGTTTCCGCACCGTCCTCCGTGACATATACTTCTCCATGCTGAAAAGGACTCATGGTTCCCGGATCCACATTGATGTACGGATCCAGCTTCTGCGCAGCTACCTTTAAGCCCCTTGATTTCAATAATCGTCCCAGAGATGCAGCCGTAATTCCTTTTCCCAGTCCGGATACGACACCTCCTGTTACGAAAATATACTTGGTCATTGTTTTCACCCTCACTTTCTTTTACTGTATGCCTAAATTCGAGTATCCCATCAGGCTTTCATCGACTTCTCTTGCCGCTTCTCTTCCTTCCCGGATTGCCCAGACAACAAGGGACTGTCCACGGTGCATATCACCTGCGGTAAAGACATGCGGTACATTCGTCTGATATTTTCCTGCCTCGGTATTCACGTTGGTACGTGCATTCAATTCTACGCCGAATGCATCTGCAATTCTCTTTTCACAGCCTAAGAATCCGGCTGCAATCAACACCAGCTCTGCCGGAAGAATCTGTTCGGTTCCTTCGATCTCCTTCATGACTCTTCTGCCGGTCTTCTTATCGACTTCGCCATGCAGCTTAATGGTCTTTACTGCCGTCAGCTCGCCTTTTTCATTCTTGATAAATTCCTTGACCGTAGTTTCATAAATACGGGGATCTTTACCAAACTGGTCAATGGCTTCTTCCTGACCGTAATCCACCTTACATACCCGCGGCCATTCGGGCCATGGATTGGATTCGGTTCTTTTATCCGGTGCCTTCGGCATCATTTCGATCTGGATGACACTCTTAGCTCCCTGACGGATAGCGGTTCCGACACAGTCATTTCCGGTATCACCACCACCGATAATCACAACATTTTTATCCTTGGCACTGATCCAGTTTTTCGATGCCTTACGGATCTCCATGTTGGCATCCAGTAAGGATTTCGTTGCCGATTTCAGGTAATCTACTGCAAAGTAAATGCCGGATGCATCTCTTCCGGGCACATCAATATTTCTGGCATTGGCCGATCCACAGGCAAGAATCACGCGGTCAAATTCCTCCATGATCTTGGAAGCCGCATATTCCGGATTTTCTCCACCTACCTCTGCATTCGTTACAAAGGTGATTCCTTCCTGCTTCATGACATCAATCTTTCGCTCTACGAAGCGTTTTTCCAGCTTCATATTCGGAATGCCGTACATCAGAAGTCCGCCGGGACGGTCGGAACGCTCAAAGACCGTAACCGAATGTCCTCTCTTGTTTAACTGATCGGCCGTTGCAAGTCCGCTTGGACCGGAGCCGATGACCGCTACCTTTTTACCGGTTCTGGTTCTCGGCGGCTTCGGATCTGCATAGCCGTTCTGATACGCATATTCAATAATGGATAATTCATTTTCCTTGGTGCAGACCGGATCTCCGTGCAGACCGCAGGTACATGCTGCTTCACACAATGCCGGACACACTCTTCCGGTAAATTCCGGGAAGTTATTGGTCTTTTTCAGACGGTTATACGCCTGTTTCCAGTTACCGGTATACACAAGATCATTCCATTCCGGCACCAGGTTATGAAGGGGACATCCGCTTGTCATCCCCATTAAAGTCATACCCGACTGGCAGAACGGCACGCCGCATTCCATACATCTGGCTGCCTGCTCCTGCTGATGATCTCTCGATAACGGGGTATGAAATTCATTGAAGTTCTTAATTCTCTCATGAGGCTTCACTGCTTTGGAAACCTCTCTGTCATATTCTAAAAATCCAGTTGGTTTTCCCATTATAATGTACCTCCTAAGGCTTCATATTCTTTCGGAATAATCTTTTTAAACTTCGGTATATATTCTTCAAAGTGCGCTAAGATCTCTTTTCCCTTCGGGGAATCGGTTGCCTTCACGTGTTCTTCCAGCAGCGTCTTTAACTCTGCAATGTCCTTTTCCTTCTGAAGTTCACCAAAGTTAATCAGTTCCTTATTCAGTCTGGTATATAAATCAAAGTCCTCATCGAGTACATAAGCGATACCGCCGCTCATTCCGGCTGCGAAGTTCTTGCCGGTTTTACCTAAAACAACCACACGTCCACCGGTCATGTATTCGCATCCATGATCGCCGACACCTTCTACAACGGCACGGGCACCGGAATTACGGACACAGAACCGCTCTCCTGCCACACCGTTAATAAATGCCTTACCACTGGTTGCACCGTAGAGCGCAACGTTTCCGACGATAATGTTTTCATCTGCCGCAAAATGTGCATCCTTCGGAGGATAAACAATAATTTTACCACCGGAAAGTCCTTTTCCAAGGTAGTCATTGCTGTCACCGCAAAGTTCAAGAGTCAGTCCCTTCGGAATAAACGCACCAAAGCTCTGGCCGCCTGCGCCCTGGCATTTTACCACATAGCTGTCTTCTGCAAGGCTGTTCTTATACTGTCTGGTAATTTCTGCACCAAACAGAGTACCAAAGGTACGGTTGACGTTGCTGACCTGAACCTCGATGGATTTCTTTTTACCTTCCTTAAGTGCAGATCCGAGCTTCTTAAGCAGTACCTTTTCATCCAGTGTCTTATCGAGGTCAAAGGAGTATGTCTGCTTCTTATCAAAAACTGCTTTGGCATGGTCTGCAACATAAGGATTGTCAAGGATGTTGGTAACATCGATGTGTGCGGCAAGTCCTTCCAAATGCTCCTTTTTCTTAAGGAGATCGGTACGTCCCACAAGCTCATCCACACTGCGGACGCCGAGCTTGCTCATATATTCACGCAGCTCCTGCGCGATAAATCTCATAAAGTTAATGACATATTCCGGTTTTCCGGCAAAACGCTTACGAAGCTCCGGATTCTGGGTTGCGATACCAACCGGGCAGGTATCCAGATTGCAGACACGCATCATGACACATCCCATGGTTACAAGCGGAGCGGTTGCAAAACCGAATTCTTCCGCACCAAGGATGGCTGCAATGGCAACATCACGGCCACTCATCAATTTTCCGTCTGTCTCGATCCGGACCTTGTTACGAAGTCCGTTCATAATCAAGGTCTGATGGGTTTCTGCAAGACCAAGCTCCCACGGAAGTCCGGCATTGTGAATGGAGGTCTTCGGAGCAGCACCCGTACCACCGTCATAACCGGAAATCAGGATGACCTGTGCACCGGCCTTGGCAACACCTGCTGCGACCGTACCTACACCTGCTTCTGATACCAGTTTAACCGAAATTCCGGCATTCTTATTCGCATTCTTTAAGTCATAAATCAGCTGTGCAAGATCCTCAATCGAATAAATGTCGTGATGAGGCGGTGGGGAAATCAGACTTACGCCCGGAGTGGAATGTCTGGTCTGTGCAATCCACGGATAAACCTTTTTACCCGGAAGATGTCCACCCTCACCGGGCTTTGCGCCCTGTGCCATCTTGATCTGAATTTCCTTTGCGCTTACCAGATACTCACTGGTTACTCCGAATCGTCCGGATGCCACCTGCTTAATTGCGGAACACTTATTCAATCCATCCTTACCAATCGTCAAACGGTCAATGCTCTCACCACCTTCACCGGAATTGGACTTTCCATGAAGGGTATTCATGGCAATTGCCAGTGTCTCATGTGCTTCCTTGGAAATGGAACCATAGGACATCGCACCGGTTTTAAACCGGGTTACGATGGAATCCACATCCTCTACCTCGTCGATGGGAACCGGCTCTGCTGCATAATTGAAATCAAGCAGGCCACGTAAGTTCCGTACATTGTCCTCTTCATTGACAAGGGAGGTGTACTGTTTAAATAAGGAATAATCTCCTCGCTTCGTGGATTCCTGAAGAAGATGAATCGTCTGCGGATTGTACAGATGCTCTTCTGCTCCGGAACGCATCTTATGTCTGCCCGGACTGTCCAGAGTCAGGTCATTTTCAAGCCCTAACGGATCGAAGGCTTCGGTATGCAGCTCTTCCACCTGCTTCTGAATATCCTTCAGGGTAAGGCCTCCCACACGGCAGACCGTATTCGTGAAATACTTGTCAATCACGGAGGAATCAATACCGATTGCTTCAAAGTTCTTGGAGCCCTCATAGGACTGGATCGTGGAAATACCCATCTTGGACGCAATCTTTACGATACCATGTAACACGGCGGAATTATAATCATCCACGGCTGCATAGTAATCCTTGTTGAGCATGTTGTTTTCAATCAGTTCCTTTACGGTATCGAGTGCCAGATACGGGTTGATTGCACACGCACCGTAGCCTAACAGCGTTGCAAAGTGATGTACCTCTCTTGGCTCGCCGGACTCTAAGATCATGGCAACGCTCGTTCTCTTCTTCGTTGCAACAAGGTATTGCTGCAATGCGGAAACCGCAAGCAGGGAAGGGATTGCCATGTGGTTTTCATCCACGCCACGGTCTGACAGGATCAGGATATTGGCACCCTCTTTGTACGCACGATCCACCTCGATAAACAGATGGTCAATCGCCTTTTCCAGACTCATGCTCTTATAGTAAATAATCGGAACCACTTCCACATGGAAGCCGTCCTCCTTCATATTTTTAATCTTAAGAAGGTCGGTATTGGTCAAAATCGGGTTATTGACACGCAATACCTTACAGTTGCCTGCCTTTTCCTCTAACAGGTTACCATCCTCACCAATGAATACCGTGGTGGAGGTAACAATTTCCTCACGGATGGCATCAATGGGCGGATTGGTTACCTGGGCAAACAGCTGTTTAAAATAATGGAACAGTGGCTGATGGTGTTTGGAAAGTACGGCAAGCGGGGTATCAATACCCATGGCCGCAATGGCTTCCTGTCCGTTTCTTGCCATCTGTAAAATACTGTTGCGGTAATCCTCGTAGGTATAACCAAACGCCTTCTGCAGACGCTGACGCTCTTCATAGGTATATTCCGGAACCTTTTCGTTCGGAATATGCAGATTCTTCAACTCTACCAGATTGCTGTCAAGCCATTCTCCGTAGGGCTGTCTGGAAGCGTACTGCTCCTTTAAGGCATCATCATCAATCATCTCACCCTTTATGGTATCGACAAGCAGCATCTTACCGGGACGGAGACGATCCTTTCTTAAGATATGCTCCGGAGCAACCGGAAGCACACCAACCTCCTACAGCTGTAAAAACGAAAAAACTCCTCTCCCT